>DATIQI010000390.1:0-4668 GCA_035470985.1 Acidobacteriota bacterium | reverse complement strand
AACCTGGATGGAAGGACTGCTGTGGGCACAAGGACGTCCGCCTGGCGGCAGAGCCTGGAGGGAAAGCACTGAGTTGGGGCATCGATGACTGGCACGCGAAGATTGTACCAGTATGAAAATGCGAATGAGATTTGCATAGTCTGGATTGCGCGGACGCCTGTGATACGATTCGTTCGAGATGATTCGAACAGAATATTACAGGCTAGCTGTTTCCCGCGATCCAAACCCCCTCTCCCTCCGAGAATCGATTCCGTCGAACCACCGTCGGGGCACGCCGATTGCCATAACGTTCAGGCGTGGACGCGAACTAGAAAAGTTCCCTGCGGTGTCCGCGAGAATCGCTCGGTCCTGAGCTGATCCCCTCGACGAGACGACGCAGTTTCACCGGCACCGAGTGCACGGCACAGGCGGGGAACGATCTTCGGGGCTCACGGCCCCCAGCGAGGCGCCCGGACCCAGAATCCGGGCGCCTTCGTCCGTTTGAATCCCCCCGCCGCCTCTGCTAGGGTCCACGGGTCGCCCCGCGCGTGCTCGCCACGCTCCGTTCGCACTCCCTGAGGAACCGATGTCCCGAAACCGATGGCTCTGGGGCTGCGCCCTGCTCCTGGTCGGAACGCTCGGCGCGGTCGCGCTGGCGTTCTTCGTGGTGAACATCGCGATGAGCGGCGACGAGTTCGCCATGTCGTCGCTGAAGGGCCGCGTCGGCCTGGTGGAGGTGGTGGGCGAGATCGACGCGACCGGCGCCGTCATCGACCAGCTCGACCGGATGGACCGCGACCCGACCGTGAAGGCGGTGGTCGTCCGGCTCGACAGCCCCGGCGGAGGGGTGGCCGCGTCGCAGGAAATCCACGACGCGGTGCGCCGGATCCGCGACGACGGGAAGCCCGTGATCGCCTCCATGGGAGGCGTGGCCGCCTCGGGCGCGTACTACGTGGCCTGCGCCGCCGACTCCATCGTGGCCAATCCCGGCACGCTCACCGGGAGCATCGGCGTCATCATGAGCTTCCCGAACACCGAAGAGCTCTTCCGCAAGGTCGGTCTCCGCTTCGAGACGATCAAGACCGGGAAGTTCAAGGACGTCGGATCGATGTGGCGTCCGATGACCGACGAGGAGCGCGCGCTCCTCCAGGGAGTCCTGGCGAACGTCTACGATCAGTTCATCGAGGCCATCGTGGAGGGCCGCGGCATGGCGCGCGAGGAGATCCTCCCCTACGCCGACGGCCGGATCTTTTCGGGCGATCAGGCGGCGGAGTACGGATTCGTGGACCGGCTCGGCAGTCTGGAGGACGCGATCGAGATGGCGGGGGAGATGGCCGGGATCGCGGGGCGCCCGTCGGTGGTGCGCAAGGAGCGCCGGCGGCTCAGCGTCTTCGACTTCCTCGAGGAGCGGATGAATCCGGTGAAGAACCTGGTGGGCTCGGGTCCCCGGCTGGAGTACCGCCTGCGCTGATTGACGATCGGAGGCGCCGATGGTAGTGTTTGGCGCCTGCGAGCGACGTCCGACGTGACGATTCGTGGAGGATTCCGATGACGAAGGCCGACCTGGTAGACGAGATTTCCGAGCGCACGACCGTCTCGAAGAGCGAGACCGCGCTGATCGTCGACCAGCTCTTGAATGCGATTTCGCGCGCGCTGAGCGAAGGGAAGCACATCGAGATCCGCGGCTTCGGCACCTTCAAGGTGCGGGAGCGCAAGGCGCGCAAGGCGCGTAATCCCCGTAGCGGCGCCGAGGTCATGGTTCCGGCGAAGCTGGTGCCGGTGTTCAAGGCGTCCAACGAGCTGAAAGGCATGGTCCGCGGCGAGGAGTAGCCGCGGAGGACAAGGAGACGGATGGGAAGCGGAAAGAAGCGCAAGCGGAAGAAGATCGCCACCCACAAGCGGAAGAAGCGCCTTCGGCGCGATCGCCACAAGAAACGGCAGCGCTAGGCGTGTGACGGCGCGGGTTCCGCGTCACCTCCGAGCGGCATGCATCGGCCCGGTACGACCCCGGCAGGGGTCGTCCGGGCCGTTTTCTTCGACGAGACGAGGGGCGCGATCGTGAAGCGTTCGGCCCCGTGAGTCCCCGCACCCTGGTGGGGCGGCTTCGCCGGACCCGCTTCGGATACGGCTTCGTCCGCGTGGAGGACGAAGCGCAGGCGCAGGCCGACGATCTCTTCATCCCCCCCTTCGCCATGGGCGGCGCGCTCCACGGCGATCGCGTCCGCGCGGGCTACGTGGAAACCCGCGAGCAGGGGGACGCCTACGAGATCCTCGAGGTCCTGGAGCGGACCCCCTACGGCATCGCCGGGCGGCTGGAGGCGCGCGGACGCGCGACGGCCCTCTTCCCCGACCGGCCCGAGTACCCCGACGAGATCCATCTCACGCTGCACGGGCGCGCCCGAGTTCCGCGCGGCGCGCGGGCGGTCGTCCGGCTCGCGCCGTCGCCGCCCGATCCCATCGTGGGAACGGTGGCCGCGGTCTTCGAGGAGGACGACCCGCGCGAGGACAGTCTCCTCGTCGCGCTGGAGGAGGGGATCGCGACCGAGTTCGACCCGCACGCGGAGGCGGAAGCCGGGGCGCACGGACCCGAGTCGGTGGCGCGCGCCCTACGCGGGCGCGAGGACTTCCGCGACGAGCTGGTGCTGACGATCGATCCGGCCGACGCGAAGGACCACGACGACGCCCTCTCCATCCGGCCCGACCCGGGCGGACGCGACGGCTGGGAAGTCGGCATCCACATCGCCGACGTGAGCCACTACGTTCGTCCCGGCTCCGCGCTCGATCGGGAAGCGCGCGCGCGCGGGACCAGCACGTACCTGGCGGACACGGTCTTCCCGATGCTCCCGGCGGCCCTCTCGGCCGGCCTCTGCAGCCTGGTCGAGCACGAGGACCGTCTGGCGGTCAGCGTCCTCGCCCGCCTCGCTCCGGACGGCACCGTCCGCGGGGCGCGCGTGGTCGAGAGCGCCATCCGGAGCCGCGCGTCCCTCTCCTACGAGGAGGCGTGGTCGCTGATCCAGGGAGGGAGCGGCGCCATCGCCGAGTCGCTGCGCCACCTGGACGGGCTCGCGCGCGCGCTCCGAGGCCGCCGGCTCGAGGGCGGCGGCCTCGAGTTCGACCTCCCCGAGATCCGGCCGCGGCTCGACGCCGGCGGGGCGCCGGTCGCGTTCGAGGAGCGCTCGTCGGTGCCGACGCACTCCCTGATCGAGGAGTTCATGCTCCTCGCGAACCGGACGGTGGGGGGGCGCGCCGCGGGGCGGGAACTCCCCTTTCTCTATCGAATCCACGAACGGCCCCGTTATGATAGGCTGCGTTCCTTCTTCGAGGCGGCGCGCTATCTGGGGCGGCAAGGTCCGGGCACCATCGTGACCGACGCGCGGCAGCTGAGACGCTGGGTGAGCCACGGGCGCACCACGCGCGACCGGCTGGTGAACACGCTCCTCCTGCGGGCCCTCGAGAAGGCGCGGTACGATCTCGTGGACGTGGGGCACTTCGGCCTCGGCATGCAGGGATACGCGCACTTCACGTCGCCGATTCGCCGCTATCCGGACCTGGCGAATCACCGGATCGTGAAGCGCTACCTGGTGGAGGGCGCGGCGCCGCACGGCGACGCGTGGACGTTCGCCGCGGGCTGGCTCGACGCCGGGACCGCGGCGCTGGCGTCCGAGATGGAGCTGAAGGCGGACGATGCCGAGCGGGGCGTGGCGCGCCGCAAGGCGGTCCGCTTCGCGCGCGAGCGGATGGGAGAGCCGATCCGCGGGACCGTGGTCGGCGTGACGCCCGGCGGACTCTTCGTTTCGCTCGACGCCTGGAACATCGACGGGTTCCTTCCGAAGCGCGCGTTCGGGGACGCCTCGTTCATGATGGCGGAGCACGGCTTCTCGTTCCGCTCGAAGCGATCCAGCCGCCGGTTCGGGCTCGGCGACACGCTCCACGTGGTCGTGGCGCGCGCGGATCTCGACCGACGGGAAGTGGAACTCGGACTGGCGCCGGCCACCGGCCGAGCCTCGCGGCGCACGTCGCGACGCGCGGCGGGGAAGCGGTCGCGGCGTTGACCCCAAGGGGCGCCCCGCACGGGACGCCCGGCAAGGAAAGGACGATGACCCAACGGACCCGGGAGCGGCGCGGATCCCCGCGAATCGTCGCGAAACTCGCCATGCAGGTCGCCGGAGGCGAGGACGAGTCGGTCCTCACCACCGAGAGCGTCAATCTCTCCTCGAGCGGCATCCAGTTCCTCAGCCGGGCGTTCCTCTCGCCGCTGACGAAGGTGATGCTCACCCTGCTCCTGCCTCCGTTCGGCCGGACGCTCCGGCGCGAGCGGATGGTCCGGTGCGAGGGCATCGTCGTGCGCTGCGAGGAGCTGGAGGGAGGGCGTTCGCGGCCGCGCTACGAGCTCGCCTGCTACTTCATCGAATCGCCCGACGAGGACCGGAGGCTGATCGAGCAGTACGTCGCCTGGCGGTCGCTCCGCCGGGTGCAGGCGGCGCCGGCGACCCGCGGCGCCGCGTCCCCGCCGGCGCGCCCGAAGTCCCGGACCGCCGCGCCGAAGGCGGCCGCCGCGAAGCCGCGGCGCCGGACGGCCTCGTCCTGACGGGCACCCAGGCGGGTCAGCAGTTTCTGGGCCGCCACGCGCTCGGAATCACGCGGCTGCATCGCGAGTACGCGCTTCGCCTCCTCGCGCGCCTTCTCCTT
>DATIQI010000389.1:0-26118 GCA_035470985.1 Acidobacteriota bacterium | reverse complement strand
CGGCGGGCGGCCGGCCGCGGGCGGCGACGCGGGCGCGAAGGGGGCGGCGCGGAAGCCCGCCGCGGAGGCGCCCGACGTGGGACGCCAGATCGGGAAGGCGCTCGGATCGCCCCTCGCCCGAACCGTGGGGCGGGAGCTGGTGCGGGGTCTCCTCGGCGTCCTCGGAGTGCGCCCCGCCACGACCCGGCGCCGCCGGAAGCTCTGGTAGCCGCGGCGTGCCCCGCGAGCGGGGCTATGTTATTCTCGGGCCGATGACTCCCGCGTCCGGCGCCCTCATCGTCCGCCCGCTCAGCGAACTCGATTTGGGGCGAATCACCTCGATCGACGAGCGGCTGACCGGCGTCTACAAACCCGAGATCTGGGAGCGCCGGATCGTCTACTACCTCCGCCGGGATCCCGATGGATGCCCCGTGGCGGAAGTGGACGGCAAAGTGGTCGGATTCATGTTCACCGACCTTCGCGGCGGGGAATTCGGGCTGGAGGACATCTCCGGGTGGATCGAGCGCTTCGGCGTCGATCCCGATTATCAGGGCCGCTCGATCGGCCGGCGCCTCTTCGAGGCGGCCGTCGCGCACCTGCGGGGAAACGGCGCCACCATGCTCCGCACGCTCGTCGGTCCGGGCGACGAGGACCTGGCCGGCTTCCTTCGCGCGGTCGGCTTCCAGAACGCGCCGCTCCAAGCGCTCGAGATGCCGGTCGACGGACCGGACGCGCCACGCTGACGACCATCGCCCAGGGACCGACATCATGAACGTCGAACAGACCACCCTCCCGAAGAAGTACCACGACGCGGTCCTCCACTGGCAGCGCCACAACTTCCCGGACTACGGACTCCTACCGGAGATGTGGCCCAAGTACTTCCCGAACGATCCCGAGTTCTGCCTCTGCGCCAAGATGGAGATCGGCATGGGCGACACCATCGAGGTGGGCGACCAGAAGGGGCAGCCGCGGATGCTGAAGCCGTCGGAGATGACGCCCGAGCAGGCGAAACACCTCCTGGGGATCATCCGGGCGCAGGCGTCCACCGAGTTCGGCTCGATCCAGCAGCACGAGGGGACCCTCGCGCGCGCGCAGGACGACGAGGATCGCTTCTGGGTGCTCCGCGTCATGGCGGAGGAGCTGCGCCACGGATATCAGATGTTCCACCTCCTCGTCTCGTCCGACTGGAGCGGCGTCTCCGAGCAGAAGCCGGAGGAGATGGTGGAGGAGATCCTCTCCATGCGGACCGGCTCCCACGTCCTCGACGCCTTCAACGTCGACTACGACTCGTTCGTGGACAACGTCGTCTTCGCCGCGGTGATCGACCGCGTCGGCAAGTACCAGCTCGCGATGCAGCGCGTCTGCTCGTACAAGCCGTTCGCGCAGTCGATGCCTCCGATGCTGCGCGAGGAGGCGTTTCACCTCGCGGCCGGCGTCGTGCCGCTCCGCCGGTGGGTGCAGCGCGCGGCGCAGGGCTACGAGCTGGTGACGATGAACGCGATCCAGCGCTCGCTGAACAAGTGGGTGCCGCGCGGCCTGGAGATGTTCGGTCACGAGAAAGGCGGCGACTCCAACATCCGCTTCGGCTTCAAGAACCTGAAGAACGCCGAGGCGCAGTCGCAGTACTACGAGGAGCTCCAGAAGGTGGTGAGCGACCTGAACACCCGGTACGTGCGGGCGCGGCTGCCGCGCCTCTCGCCGGAGGAGGCGGAGACGCTGGTGACGCGCCTCCTCGCGGACCGCTCCCGCTTCGAGGGGATCTCCTACGAGGACCTCCTCACGCTTCCCGACCGCGGCTTCTTCCGCCGCAAGGGGGAGCCGGCCTGGACCCTGATCGGCACGCGCGGCGAAACGTACGCCGACGTCGACGCCTACGTGCGCCACCTGGCCCAGGTGCTGCCCGATCCCTACCTCCACAGCCGCGACATGCGCCAGTACGTCGAGACGCTCCGCGACGTGGCGGCCGGGACCATCACGGCCGAGCAGGCCATGAAGAAGATGCCCAACCTCAAACGGGTCGGAGGGGTTTGCCCCTGCAGCAAGTCGGTCCGCTGGGTCGTCGAGGAGCCGGAAGCGGCCCCGCCGACCGCGGCCTGACGAACCGCCCCGCACCTCTCGATCAGGAGCCGCCGATGCGTTTCTCCGTTTCCGAGCGGACCACCTCGTATCCCGTCCTCTTCCTGGTGACCCTCGCCGCCGTCGGCTCGGTCCTGCTCGGCTCGTGCTCGCGGCCCCCGGCGGACGACGCGTCCGCGGCCCAGGCCGGAATCGTCGCGACCGATCGCGACTTCACCGCGGCGTTCGCGGCGCGCGACGCGGCCGCCATGTCGCTCGCCTACACCGAGGACGCGACGCTCCTCCCCCCGAGCGCCGACCCCGTGCAGGGGCGCGAAGCGATCGCGAAATTCTGGGACTCGCTCCTCCTTCTTCCGGTGAAGGAGCTGAAGCTGGAGCTGGCGGACGTGCACGGAACGGGCGACGTCGTGACGGCGGAGGGGCGCTACACGCTCCTCGACGACAAGGACCATCCCGTGGAAGTGGGGAAGTACCTCGTCGTCTGGAAGAAGACGGCGCAGGGATGGCGGATGTATCGGGACATCTGGAACGCCGATGCCCCGGCCGCGGCCTCTCCCGCCGACACCCTCGGCGCGCCGCAGGGCGCCACGCCGTGACTCCGGGCGCGCCCGGGTCCCACGCCTCGCCCGAGGAGGACGTCGCCTCGCCCGGAGGTTCCTCCGCCGGACTTCCCTCGCTCCCCGCGGCCGCCGTCCGGGAGACCGTGGCCGCGCTGGTCCGGCGCCACGGCGCGGAGCACGCCGAGGCGATCGCGCGCGGTGTCCGCCAGGTCGCGGAACGCTGGTGGGGGGAGGACGGCGACGCGGCCGCGTTCGCCGCGTTCTGCGAGCGGCACTACCTCGCCGATCCGGCCGCGCGCGACGCCGCCTTCGCGCGGCTCGAGAGCGCGCTGGAGCAGGTGGACGGGCACCTCCACGAAATCCGCCGCGATCTTCGCGGGCCGCTCGACACCGACACGGGCCCGCTCGGACCCCTCGACCTCCTCCTGGGCGACGTCGACCTCTCCGCGAACGTCGAGCCCGATCTCTACCGCACGAAGGTCGCGTTCCTCGCCCTCCTCAATTTTCCCGTGCACGGGCTGGAAGAGCGACACCGCCTCGGACCCGGCTGGAGCCGCGCGGAGTGGGCTCGCTCCTGTCTCATGGACCGCTTCGCGCTTCGCGTTCCGGCCGACGTGGTGAAGGAGACGACGCGGGCGTTGAACGCGGCCGACGTCTACGTCTCCGCGTACGACGTCCCGATGGACCGCGTCCTCGCGGCCGACGGGCGGCGCCCGTTCCCGCCGGGCTTGAAGCTCCTGTCGCACTGGGGGCTTCGCGACGCCCTGCGCGGGTACTACGCGGGCGGGACCGAAGGACTGGAGAAGCAGCGGATCATCCAGCGCATCATGGAGCGGATCGTCCGCCAGGAGGTTCCGCGGGCGGCGCTCGCCGATCCCGCGCTCCTCTGGTGTCCGGAGACGAACGAAGTGCGCGCGGCGGACGGCTCCGCGGTTCGGGGGGACCGGAGCGCGCGCGAGCCCGACACACGGTACGCGCACTTGCTCGGCGTCTTCCGCGCCGTTCGCGCGGTCGATCCCTACGCCCCCACCGCGCCGACCTTCATGCGGCGCCGCTTCGATCTCGGCCGCCAGATGCAGGAGAAAGAGGTGGAAGCGCTCCTCGTCTCGTTCCTCGAGGCGCCGGAGCTCGATCGCCTCGCCGCCGGGATCGCCGGGCGGCTGGGCCGTCCGCTCGAGCCGTTCGACGTCTGGTACACGGGGTTCCAGCCGCGGGCGGGGCTCGACGAAGCGTCGCTCGACCGCGCGGCCGCCGAACGCTTCCCGAGCGCGCGCGCGTTCGGGGAGCGGCTCTCCGACGTGCTCGAACGGCTCGGCTTCGCGCCCGACCGGTCGCGCTGGCTCGCCGAGCGGATCGTCGTCGACCCGGCGCGCGGATCGGGCCACGCGTCCGGCGCCCAGCGCCGCGGCGACCGGTCGCACCTGCGCACGCGCGTGCCCGCCGGCGGGATGAACTTCCAGGGCTTCAACGTCGCGATGCACGAGCTGGGACACAACGCGGAGCAGGTCTTCTCGCTGGAAGGGATCGATCACTGGGCGCTGAACGGGGTGCCGAACACGGCGTTCACCGAGGCGTTCGCCTTCACGTTCCAGGAGCGCGATCTGGACGTCCTCGAACTGGCCGGCCACGGCGCCGAGACGGCGCGCCGTCACGCCGCGCTCCACGCGCTCTGGAAGACGGCCGAGATCGCGGGCGTCAGCCTCCTCGACATGAGGATCTGGAACTGGCTCTACGCGCACCCCGACGCGACGCCCGCGGCGACCCGCGAGGCGGTCCTCGCGGCCGCCCGCGAGGTTTGGAACCGCTACTTCGCGCGCCGCTTCGGCGTCGGAGACGCCGATCTCCTCGCCATCTACTCGCACATCATCCACTCCGCGCTCTACCTCCCCGACTACGCGATCGGCGAGATCGTCGCCTTCCAGATCGCGAGCCGCCTTCGGGGTGGTTCGTTCGGACCCGAGGTGGAGCGGATGACGCGGCTCGGCCGGATCACGCCCGACGCCTGGATGCGCGCGGCGGTCGGCGGCCCGATTTCGGCGAAGCCGATCCTCGACGCCGCGCGCGAGGCGCTCGAGGCCGGCGCGTAGCGGTCCGGCCGGGTCGATGGAAACCACTCCGTCCGTCGAGATCACCGCGCTTCGCCCGTCCCACTGGGACTCGGTCTCCCGCATCTACGCCGAGGGGATCGCGACCGGGCACGCGACGTTCGAGACCGCGCCCCCGTCGTGGGAATCGTGGGACCGCGAGCATCTCGCGAAGCCCCGGCTGGTCGCCCGCGACGCGGGGGAGACCCTCGGATGGGCCGCGCTCAGCCCCGTGTCGGGGCGCTGCGTCTACGGCGGCGTGGCGGAGGTGAGCGTCTACGTCGCGGCCGCCGCGCGCGGGCGCGGCGTGGGGAGGAGCCTCCTCGAGGCGCTGGTCGCCGCGTCGGAGGCGGAGGGACTTTGGACCCTCCAGGCCGGCATCTTTCCCGAAAACCAAGCGAGCCTCGCGATCCACCGGCTCTGCGGATTCCGGGAGGTGGGGCGCCGGGAGCGGATCGGCCGCCTGGGGGGACGCTGGCGCGACGTGGTGCTCCTCGAGCGGCGGAGCGCGGTCGCGGGCGTGTAGCCGCCCGCGCGGCGCGCGCCGGCTCCGACTCCGGCCGCTACGCCTTCCGCCGGAGCCGGTAGATCTCTCCGTCGAGAAGCAGGAAGTAGAGCTCGCCCCGCGCGTCCACGCCGAACGAAGAGAGCTGCGCGAGCGCGCCGCCGTTCGCGCGACGCAGAATCGCCGTCCAGTCGCTCGTCTCCGCCGCCCCGCCCGGTCCGATCCGGACGCTTCGAACCAGCCCCGTGCAGAAGTCGCCATAGAAGTAGCTCCCGTGGAGCCCGGGATTCTCGGCGCCGCGATAGACGTACCCGCCGGTGATGGAGCAGCCCGCGTCGTGGCCGTACTCGAGGAGCGGGCGCACGAGCCCGGTCGTGTCGCAGCCCGACGAGGGGGCGTAGCAGTGATCTCCCTCCATGATCTTCCAGCCGTAGTTCCGCCCTCCGGTCGCGGGCGGCTCCCGATCCACTTCCTCCCACTCGTTCTGTCCCACGTCCGCGATCCACATGGCGCCCGTGGCGGCGTCGAACGAGAAGCGCCAGGGGTTCCGCCAGCCGTACGACCAGATCTCGCCGCGCGCGCCCGGCGTGCCCGCGAATGGGTTTCCGGCCGGAACGGCGTAGGGCGTTCCCCCGTCCACGTCGATTCGCAGGATCTTGCCGAGGAGCGTGCCGAGCGATTGCCCGTTGCCGTGCGGATCGCCGCCGGAACCTCCGTCGCCGAGTCCGATGTAGAGGTATCCGTCGGGCCCGAACGCGATCTGCCCGCCGTTGTGGTTCGAGTAGGGCTGGTCCACGAAGAGGACCTGGGCGCCGGACGGGTTCGCGCTGTCGGGGTCGGAGGAGACGGTGAATCCCACCACGCGCGTGTCGCCGGCGCGGTCGGTGTAGTGGACGAAGAAGCGCCCGTTCGTCGCGTAGCGGGGATGGAAGGCCAGGGCGAGGAGTCCCTGCTCGCTTCCGCCGCTGACCTGCCCGGAGAGATCGAGGAAGGGACGTGGGAGGAGCGCTCCGTTTCGCGCGATTCGAATCGTCCCCGTCTTCTCCACGACGAAGACGCGCGCGGTGTCGCCGGGCGGCGCCTGGAGATCCACGGGCTCCGAGAGGCCGGCGAAGATCCGGACCGCCTCGTAGTCGGAGTCGGGAGGAGGAGGCGCGCCCTGGCCCCCGGGCTTCGTCGATTTGCCGCCGCACGCGAGCGCCAGCGTGAGGAAGACCGGGGCGGCCGAACGGACCCAGGCCCCGGCGCGCCGCGCGGCCGCGGGGCTCCCGATACGACGCGTCGTCATGCCGACGATCGTGCCCTCGGCGCCGCCGGAAAGCAACCGGCCAGCGCGACGGTTCGCCGCGCTGGCCGATAGAGGGGGATACCGGACGTCCGATGGATCCGCAGCACGTAGTCGGCTGACGTGATCGAGTCCGAGATCCCAGCCCCGACTTCCGGGGCAACATCGGCCTACCAGGGCCGACATTCAACTACGATATTCAGGTCTCGCCGCCGCGCAAGCCCCGGAATGAAGAAGGGCGGTGGATGGCTCCACCGCCCTCGGTTCCTCCGTCGAGCCCCTCACCGGCTGGGGCCCGAGCGGGCGCTCCCTACCAGTCGTGACGGTCGTCGTGATCGTACTCGCAATCCTCGTCGCACCAGTCGTCGTCCCAGTCCTGGACCTCGAACCGGTAGCCGTACGGCCGGTCGTCGCAGCGCACCACGTGGCGCCGATAGCCGCGGTAGTCGCCGAAGCGCGCGTCGCAGAAGTTGCAGCCGTAACGCACGTCGTCGTGGAACCGCGCGTGCAGACGGACGCCGCCGATCGCGGCCGACGCGCCGACGAAGTAGCGGACCGGGCGCACGACGCAGAGATGCTGGCTCTGGAAGTAGACGGGCCGGATGTAGACGCGATGCGCCCGGATGCGCGCGCCGCGGTGGTCGCGGATCACGACCATGTCGCGCTGGAAGCGCGGCCGCGCGTTCCGCCAACCGCGATGCTGCCCGCGGTCGTGCCGGGAGTCGTCGCGATGCGTGCGCTCCACGCGCCGTTCGCGATCGGGACGCCGCCCCTGAGGATCCCACCACTTGCCATCATCGGCCTGGGCGACGAGCGGCGACCCAACCACCAACGCGGCGCCCAGAAGTGCCGCGACCCACGTTCGATTCATTCCACGATGTCCGTTCATGATCGTTCCTCCTGTCTGGCGCCGGGTAGTTTCCCGGTATTCGCTCTGCCAGGGGGACATTGCACCCGCCATGCCAGGAACGATTAAATCGTCTAATCCAATGGCATGCAGTTCATTACGGACTTGGCGGGCGGCGGTCGGGGCACGGGGAATCGTGACGGCGGCGCCCCACCGCGACGGTGGAGCGTCACAGGGGCTCAATCAAGCGCCCCGCGCTGCCGATACATACCGACGGCGTCGCGGGGGCGGCGCCGCCACCGACAAAGCACTCAAGGAGGTCCTCGAATGGCTGGTTACGGCGAATGGGATCACATGGAATATCGCGCGCTCATGGGGCGGGGTAGCGACGCCGAGCGCACGTCGATGATCTGCTGGGTCGCGGCCGGCCTGACGGCGGCCGTGCTTCTTTCCTGGGGCGTGGCGGCCCGGAGCTCGGGTCTCATGTTGCCGGTCGTGTTCGCCGTGGCCTTCGGGTTCTACGCGATGATCCACGGCCGCCAGCAGGTCCGCCTCATCGCGGGTTACGTCCGCGAGTTCTTCGAAACGTCGGATCGCGGCCCGCAGTGGTTCACGCGGCTCGGACACCTGGAAGTCGTCCCCGGCTTCAACGTCGCCAGCGATTGGACGGCGGCGACGCTCGCGAACTGCGCCGTCGCGGCGGCGGTCGTGCTGGCGTGGGTCTTCGCGCCGGGCGCGGCGAAGGGCGATCTGATGGCCGGACTCACCACCGGTTGCGGCGTCGCCTTCGCGTTCCATTCGATCAGCGAAACGGCGCGCCTGCGCCAGACGAATCCCGCGGCGTTCTGGCGCCAGGTCGGCCGGAACGCGTCCGAGGAGCGTCCGGGACCCCGCGCGGTCGCGCGCTAACGCACGATCCCACCACGGAGGAAGTCATGAGACGCGCATTCCTGCCGTTCACGCTCGCGCTGGCCGCGCTCGTCGCGGCGCCGGCGATCGCCGGTCCGATCGGCGTCCATCCCGGGATCAAGGTCGGCGTCGCCGTCGCCAATTTCGACGGGAATCTCTCCGACACGGCGGATCTGAAGTCGCGCTCTCAGATGACGTACGGCGGCTTCCTTCGCCTCGACGTCGGCCGCGTCGTTTCGCTGCAGCCGGAGGTGCAGTACGTGCCCCGGGGCGGCACGGGGACGTTCGTGATCACGGACGATCTCGGCGCGCCGCTCGGCACGGTGGACGGCACGATGAAGCTCGACTACCTCGAGATCCCGATGCTCCTGAAGTTCCGCTTCCCGTCGGGCGGCGCGCTGGCGCCGAACTTCTACGTGGCGCCGGCGGCGGCGATCAACCTGGCGAGCAAGCTGGAGGCGGATCTCTCCGCGCTGGGACTTCCGGCGGGATCGACCGAGGCGGACATCAAGGACGAGATCGAGACGCTCGATTTCGGCGGATCGATCGGCGGCGGGTTCGACTTCCGGGCCGGCACGGGGATCCTGACCGTGGACGCCCGCTACACGCTCGGTTTCGGCGAGATCTTCAAGGCGGCGGAGGCGGGCGGCGTCGCGGGGCTCGGGAGCGCCTTCGACGACAAGAGCCGGACGCTCAGCGTGACCCTCGGCTACGCCTTCTAGCGGCGCGGGGGCCGGGTCAGGGCGCGAGCACCTCGCGCACCCACCGGCCCCCTTCCCGCCGGTACCGGATCCGGTCGTGGAGCCGGTTCGGCTGGCCTTCCCAGAACTCGATCGACTCGGGCGTCACCCGAAACCCCGACCAGAAGGCGGGGCGGGGCACGTCCGCCTGCGGCAGACTCCGATTCCACTCCGCGAACGCGGCCTCCAACTCCTTCCGCCCTCCGGGCACGACCCGGCTCTGCGGCGACGCGTACGCTGCGACCTGATGGCCGCGCGGCCTCGATGCCCAGTAGTCGTCGGCCTCCTCCGGTGACACGGGGAGGGCGGTCCCCTCGATCCGCACCTGGCGCATCAGGGGTTCCCAATAGAAGTTGAGACAGACCGGCGCGCCCTCGGGGTGGGCCAGGAGCTCGCGTCCCTTCCGGCTCTCCAGATTCGTGTAGAACGCGAACCCGCGCTCGTCCACGCCGCGGACGAGGACCGTGCGGATGGAGGGGCGTCCTTCGCCGTCCGCCGTGGCCAGGGCGGCGGCGCTCGGCTCGGCCAGGCCGACGTGCTGGACGGCCGCGAACCACTCGCGGAAGAGCTTCATGGGATCGTCGGGGGCGAACATCGTCCCGGCTACCCTACACGAGACCGGGCGCGCGCGAAACGCCTCCGACGAACCGGGGCCCCGGGCTGTGCTATCGTCGAAGGGTGAATCAGCTGCCTCTGTGGGGCGGGCCCGTGCGAGCCCGCCCGTCCATCAAGCCGCTCTCGAAATCGCGCGTCGCGGCGGGCCTCCAGTGCCCCAAGCGGCTCTACTTCGAGTGCTACCACTACAACGATCGCACCGCGCCCGATCCGGCCCGCAAGGCCCTCATGGAGTCCGGGACGGAGGTCGGGCGCGTCGCCCGCGGCCGCTACCCGGGCGGGGTCGAGATCACCGAGGATCACTTCCATCCCGTGGAAGCCGCGGCCTCGACGCTGGCCGCGATGAAGAACCCCCGCGTGAAGGCGATCTACGAGGCGGCCTTCACCCACGACGACATCCGCGTCCGCGTCGACGTCCTGGCGCGCCGCGACCGGGATACCTGGGATCTGGTCGAGGTGAAGTCGAGCGGCGGCGTGAAGGACGAACACCTGCCCGACCTGGCGGTGCAGCTCCTGGTGGCGGAAGGGGCCGGTGTGGCGATCGAGCGCGCGGGAATCCTCCACATCAACAAGCAATACGTCTGGCCCGGCGGTCCGTACGACCTGGCGGATCTCTTCCGATTCCAGGACCTCACCTCCGAAGCGCGCGGGGCCCGCGAGGATCTTCTCGGCGCGATCGAAGCGATGCGCGAGCCGCTCTGGGCGCTGGAGCCCCCCGACGTTCCGATCGGCCCGCACTGCGAGAACCCCTATCCCTGCCCCTTCATCAGCAAGTGCCACACCGAGCCGAAGACGGACCATCCGATCGGCGATCTCCCGCGGCTCACGAGCCGTCTCCGGCAGGCGCTGGAGGACGCGGGCATCGAGGACATCCGGCACATCCCGGAGGACTTCGAGGGTCTCTCGGAACTGCAGCGGCGCGTGCGCGCGTGCGTGCTCGAGCAGGCGCACTACGTGAGCCCCGACCTGAAGGAGAAGCTCGCCGGCGCCCGCTTCCCGATCCACTTTCTCGACTTCGAGACGTGCAATCCGGCGCTTCCCATCGTTCCCGGAACGCGGCCGTTCCAGCAGGTCCCGTTCCAGTGGTCGGACCACGTTCTGGGCCGGGACGGCTCGCTGGAGCAGCGGGAGTACCTGCACGTCGATCGGCGCGACCCCCGGGAGCCTCTGACGAAGGCGCTCCTCGAGTCGCTCGGCGAGGAGGGGACCATCGTCGTCTATTCCGACTTCGAGGAGCGGATGATCCGCGAGCTGGCCGACGCCGTTCCGTCCCAGGCGAAACGCCTCCTGGCGCTTCTCGACGCCCGGATCCTCGATCTCCACAAGGTGATCCACACGCATTACTACCATCCCGGCTTCCAGGGCTCGTTCTCGATCAAGCAGGTCCTTCCGGTCGTCGTTCCCGAGCTCTCGTACGACGGGCTCGAGATCCGCGAAGGAAGCCAGGCCGCGCTCGCCTTCATCGAGATGACCGACCCGGCCCAGCCGAAGGCGCGGCGCGACGGACTTCGCGACGCCCTCCGCCGCTACTGCCGCCGAGACACCGAGGCGATGGTTCGCCTCTACCAAACCCTGAAGGAGATCGCATGACGCTCGCCCCACGCGCCGTCCTCGCCGCCCGATTCGCCGCGCCGCTCGCGCTCACGCTCCTCGTCCTCGGGCTGGCGGCGGACGCCGTCCCGGCCGAGGCGAAGCCGAAGGCGCGGAGCCGCACCTGGGCCCTCTCGTTCCAGGCGGACACGCTGGGGCAGGCGCCCGCGCAATCGGCGGTGATGTCGGGGACCTGGGAAGTGGCCGAGGACACGGAGGGCGCGCGGAACGACTCGACCGGCGCCTACCCGCGGCTGCTGCGACAGGTGGACGGGGAAGCGGGCGAAGTGCACCACTGGATCCGGTTCCTGAAGCCGGTCGTGGGCGACGGCGAGGTCTCCGTCCGATTCCGCGTCCGCTCGGGAGAACTGGACCCCTCCGTGGGGCTCGCGTTCCATCTCGACAAGAAGGGACGGAATGGATACGTCGTGCGCGTCAGCGGCGCCGATTCGGAGTTGATCGCGCACTACCTCGTCTACGGCAAGCGACGCGACATGAAGTACGAGAAGATCGACGCGCTCGCCGCCGGCGCGTGGCACACGCTGGCCGTGCGGCGCGAAGGGATGACGATCACCGTCTTCTACGACGGCGCCGAGCGGATGAGGCTGCGGGACGAGCGGTTTCGCGAGGGGACCGTGGGACTCTGGACGGAAGACGACACGATCGCGGACTTCGCGGACCTGACGATCACGACGCGATAAGGCGGGGATCTCTCGGGGGAGCGAGGGGTGTGGCGGAGTGAGGGGCGCGCCGATTCGACGCGTATGGAGTCGGGTGCCGGTGAGAACCGCGAACTCCGTGGCGCGCCGCCGTACGCGCCCCGTCATCCATGACGTGGGCGATGCTTCCAGCCGTCCCTGGCCGGACGCGCATCGTTCTACACTTCTTTAGATGCGCCGCACGACCGCACGATACCCGAATCGCCGGGCTGCCGCTACTGGAACAACTTAGCCCGATCGGGACCGGTCAATTTCGAGCCGCCGCCCCGATCCGGGCCGCCACCTCGAAGAGGTAGGCCGCCGCCGCCCGGGCCCCGTTCCGGAAGGCCGCGATGGGGAAGTGCTCGTTCGGGGCGTGCAGGTTGTCGCCCGGCATCCCGAAGCCCATCATCACGCAGCGCGCCCCGGTCGCCTCGACCAGCGGCGCCACGATCGGGATCGAGCCTCCCATGTTGTAGACGACGGAGGGCTTCCCGAATCCCGCCTCCATGGCCGCGAGCCCGGCCTGGACGTAGGGGTCGTTCACGGCCGCCCGGAAGGGCCGGCCGTCGCCGAAGCGCCCCATCGTGACGGTCCCCATGTCGCCGACCAGTTCCCGGACCCGCTTCTCGAACGCGGCGGCGATCTTCTCGCCGTTCTGGTTGTGGACCAGCCGCATGCTGATCTTCGCCATCGCCTTGTTCCCGATCACGGTCTTGAATCCGCTTCCCGTGTAGCCCCCCTGGATGCCGTTCACCTGGAGGGTGGGGCGGATCGTCCCCGACTCGCGCGTCGTGAAGCCCTCTTCATGGAAGAGCCGCTTCACGCCGATCTCGTTCGCCCGCTCGGCGTCGACCCACGGCCCTTCGGCCAGCGCGCGGCGCTCCGCCTCGTCGGGGATCACCACGTCGTCGTAGAACCCAGGGACCAGGACCTTCCCGGTCTTGAAGTCCTTCAGGTTCTGGAGCACGTGGCGAAGAACGTCGATCGGCTCGTACGTCATGCCGCCCCACTCGCCCGAGTGGAGATCGCCCGTGGCGCCCGTGATCGTGATCTCGGTCGTCACGATGCCGCGGAGCGTCGTGCAGATGGCCGGGTGGTCCATGCCGGGGCTCGCGCAGTCGGCGACGAGGAAGACGTCGCTCCGGAGCTGATTCGGGTACTTGGGGAACTCCAGCGCCATCGCCTCGCCGTCGAACTCCTCGTCCGCCTCGATGATGAACTTCACGTTCACCGGAAGGCGGCCGCTTCCCTTCAGCACCGCCTCCACGCCCGCGATCTGCGCGTAGTGCTGTCCCTTGTTGTCGTCGGCGCCGCGGGCCCAGATCGCTCCGTCCCGGATCCGGGGCTCGAAGGGAGGCGAGGTCCAGAGATCGACCGGATCGACCGGCTGCACGTCCACGTGACCGTAGATCAGGACCGTCGGGAGCGCGGGATCCTCGATCCGCTCCGCGAAGAGGCCCGCGTGCGAACGCGTCGGCCAGACCTCCGTCCGGAAGCCGAGCGACTCCAGCTTCCGCTTGTCGAACTCGAGCGCCGCGGCCACGTCGGCGTCGCGCTCCGGGTGCGCGCTGATGCTCGGGATGCGAAGGAAGGCCATCAGCTCGTCCACGAGCCGGGCTTCGTGGGTCTCCAGGTAGCGGAAGGCGGCGTCGCGGCTCATGCGGGGCTCCTCGTGGGTAGGGATCGCGTTCGTCGAATCGCCGGACATCGTAACGGGTTCGCCGCCTGGGGACAATTCCGACCCTTCCCTGGGCAATCCCACCCAAGGGCGCGACGCAATCCGCAACGACCGCAATGCGAGGCTCCGGCCGCATCGAGCCAAGGCGATGAGCGCGCGTTCGTTGCATCCGGATGATTTCCATCCGTCGAATCGGGCCCGGAACTTGCCAAACCATGTGAGTGCGTGCGCCGGAGGCGACACCTCCCGCGGCGGGGAGGCGACGCCGATGGCGCAGCAGTACGAGATGCCCGGCTCGGTAGGGACCGACAGAGAGATCGGACCGAGGGACGGGGAACAGTCAACACTCCAAGCGGAGGGTGTCCCATGTTGAATCTGAAGAGCTTCCTGAAGGACGAGCGTGGCGAGGATCTGATCGAGTACGGCCTTCTGGCGGCGTTCGTGGCTGCCATCGCGCTGGCCGTGATCATCGCGGACCCGCTCGGCCTGAGCTCGGCTGTCGAAGGCGCCTATCAGTCGGCCGTCGACGCGCTCACCGACGTCACCCCGTAAGACGAAGGATCGAGCGTCCCGTGAACGCACTGAACTGGATGACCGGCGGCGCGGTCCTGGTGTGCGGCGCGGCGACGTACTGGGACCTGCGTGAACGCAGGATCCCCAACGCAGTCACCCTTCCGGCCCTGGCGCTCGCGCTGTGTCTCCACGGCGCGACCCAGGCCGGACAGGGCCTTCTCCTCTCCATGCTGGGCGCGGTCGCGGCGGGAGCCCTCCTCATCCCGGGCTACCTCCTTCGCGCGACCGGCGCCGGAGACGTGAAGCTCCTGATGGCGGTCGGCGCGTTCCTCTCCTGGCCCTCGGCGCTCCTGGCCGGCCTCCTCTCGCTGCTCGTGGGAGGCCTGCTCGGCGTGCTGACGGCGCTCTTCAAAGGGCGCCTGGGCGTCGTGTTCGCTCGCACGTTCGGACTCGCGCGCTGGATGGCCATGCGGGCCTCCGGCGCGCCCGTGGCGCGGCCAGGGACGTCCGGACTCAAGGTTCCGTTCGGGGTAGCGATCGCCGTGGCCACGGTTTGGGTGGCGTTCGGCGGCCCCTGGGGAGGTGTCCGATGACGCTATGGAACGTTCCGGCCCCGGCCGATAACCCGGGGGACGGAACTCGAAACCCGCAGGCCGGCGTCGCGCTGATCGAATCCGCATTCATCCTGCCGCTCCTGCTCGTGTTGTGCATGGGGATGCTCGACTTCGGCCGGGCCTTCCATATGAAGAGCGTCCTCGATCAGGCGGCCCGAGAGGGCGCGCGGATCGCGGTCGTCACGTCTCCCGACCCGGACCTCGTCACCGACAGGGTGAACGAAGTTCTCGCGTCGAGCGGCGTGGCTGCTTCGTCGGTGCAGGTGACGGGTCCCGACGCGGCGCACATGGTCACCGTCACGGTGACGGCCACGTTCACGTTTGTGACGCCCGGCATCTTCGCTCTGGTGAACGGCGACTACGGGAACACGATTCCCATGTCGGGCCAGACGGTGATGCGGTTCGAAGGCTGATCGAGAGGAGGAGTCCGAATCATGTCCCGATCGAAGACCACGCTCACGTTGGCCCTGGTGCTGGGTCTTCTGGCCGCCCTCGCGGGGTACGCCGGCTTGAAGGCCACGGCCACCCAGGTGGCGGTGAATTCGTCCAAGAACTTCGTGCCCGTCGTCGTCGCGGCGACGGATCTCACGTTCGGGGCCAAGCTCGACAAGGCGCAGCTCCGCGTCGTGCGCTATCCCAAGGAGAGCGTGCCGCAGGGCGCCTTCTCCGATCCCGACTCGGTCGCCGGGCAGACGACGAAGATCTTCCTCGCGGCCCGCGAGCCGATCACCGACACCAAGCTCTCCTCGCGCGGCGGCGGACTCTCGATGCTGGTCCGGCCGGGCATGCGCGCGACGTCGCTGGAAGTGAACCAGGTCTCGGGCGTCAGCGGGTTCGTCCTCCCCGGAGACCGCGTGGACGTCCTCTGCACCATCGACGGACGCGGCAACCGCGAAGAGACCGTGACGAAGACCATCCTCCAGAACGCGGAAGTGCTGGCGTCGGGTCAGAAGACGGCGCAGCAGGACAACAAGCCCATCACCGTGCAGGCGGTCACGATCCTGGTGGACCCCGCCGGCGCCGAGAAGCTGGCGCTCGGCCTCCACGAAGGTCGCCTCCATCTCGTGCTTCGCAACCCGGAAGACTCCGACACGGTCCAGGTCGCTTCGATCGACACGCCGCAGATGCTCGCCGGGCTCTCCGGCACGACGCCGCGCAGCACGGCGACCGTGCGCAAGGCGCCGGCGTCGTCGCGCGTCTCGAAGGCCCCGGCGCCTCCGTCGGATCCGGCCCCGAGCCGTCCCGCGGTCCGCGCCGGTCGTCAGGAAAAGCCGGTGGTTCGAATCATCCGGGAAGCCAAGGTGACCGAACAGGCGGCGCCGAAGGATTCCGCGCAGTAACCCAAGTCTCTAAGGAAGGAGCACGATGATGGATCCCCGGAATCAGACCACGAACGGAAGCGGCGGGCGCCTCGCGGCCCTCGCCGCCCTCCTCCTCCTCCTCTCGCTCGCCTTCGTCGGTGCGGCCGGTCCGGCCGCGGCGGCGTCGGGATCGGCCTTCCCGGTGACGGTGAACGCCGGCCAGTCGCTGGTCCTCGAGACCCCGAACGAGGTGAGCACGGTCTCCATCGCGGACCCGGACGTCGCGGACGCCGCGGTCGGATCGCAGCGGACCGTCGTCGTGAACGGCAAGAAGCCGGGCGTGACCTCCCTCGTCGTGTGGGAGGAAGGCGGCAAGTACACGCTCTATCAGGTCACCTGCAACGACCCCGTGAAGAAGCAGCAGGTCCTCCTGAAGGTGAAGGTGGCCGAGGTCCTGGAGGACCGGGTGAAGGAATTCGGACTCGACTGGCAGGGAAGCGTGACGTCGGCGAAGCACCTCGACGGCACCGTGCGCGGCGGCCTCTTCCCGACGAAGGTCGAGACGCCCCACGAGCCGCTTCTCCTCGGATCGGGCACCGACGCGTTCGCGGTCTGGACGAAGGCGAACGGGACGGCCCACTTCATGACGACGCTCCGGCTCCTCGAGGAGCAGGGCGCGGCGCGCACGCTCGCCAGCCCGAACCTGGTCGCGGTGAGCGGCGATTCGGCCGCGTTCCTGGCCGGCGGCGAGTTCCCGGTGCCGGTCCCCCGCTCCATCTCGGGCGAGGGCTCGACCATCACCATCGAATGGAAGGAATACGGCGTGCGCCTCGGCTTCCGGCCGACCGTGCTCGGCGACGGCCGCATCCGCCTCACCGTCACCCCCGAGGTCAGCGCCCCCGACTACACGCGGTCGCTCCTCCTGGCCGGGTATCAGGTGCCCGGACTCGTGAGCCGCAAGATCTCCACCACCGTGGAGCTGAAGCCGGGCGACGTGCTCGTGATCGGCGGCGTGAAGCAGGACGAGACGATCAAGCGCGTGAAGAAGGTTCCGATCCTGGGCGACATCCCGCTCCTGAACACCTTCTTCCGCCATACCAGCAAGCAGACGATCACGCGCGACCTCATGATCGTGGTCTCGCCCGAGATGGTCACGGAGATCGCGCAGTCGATGCCGACGCTCCCGACCGACAAGCCCGAGAAGAAGTAGGAGCGCGATGAATCGGACTCCGCACGACGGGCGCCGGCCGGACGAGGGGATCGCGGTCATCTGGGTCGCGGTCTTCCTCCTGGTCTCGCTCTGGTTCGTCTCGCTCGCCATCGACATGGGCAAGTTGATGGCGGCGAAGACGCAGCTGCAGGCCGCGGCGGACGCCGCGGCGCTGGCCGGCGCGTCGTCGGTGGATCCGGAGACGGGCGACCTGGTGCAGGACAGCGCCCGGGTGCGCGCGGCCGAGGTGGCCGCGGCGAACGCGGCGTACGAGGGCGTCCAGACGTCGGTCGTGATCGACGCGGTGAACGACGTGTCGTTCCCGACGCCGAAGCAGGTTCGGGTCATCGTGCGGCGGGAAGCCGCCACGGGGAACCCCGTGCTGACCCACTTCGCGCAGACGCTCGGGATTCCGAACCTGAGCGTGAATGCCGACGCGACCGCCGAGGTGCAGCAACTCGGCGAACCGTGCGAGCGGCTGGCGCCGTTCGCGCCGGAGGACGTGCCGGACAGCGCGTTCAATTCGGACTGCGGTTCCGAGTACACCCTGAAGGACGGCTCCGGGCAGGGGCAGCAGGGCAACTTCCAGCTCCTCGAACTGCCGGACTGCAACGAAGACGCCTTTTCCGGAGGCGGCGCCGCGGCGATCTACCAGTACGTGCGCTACGGCTACGACTGCTGCATGCGGATCGACGACGAGTGGGTCTACTCCGAGCCGGGTAACAAGGTCGGCCCCTTCCGGGCGGCGCTTCAGGACCGGTTCGACGCCGATACCGACTCGCGCCAGGGGATCTGCTACCAGGAGTACACGGGCAACTCGAGCCGGGTCTTCATCACCCCGATCATCGAGTCGTTCGACGTGAGCGGCAAGAAGCTCGTGAGGATCGTGAAATTCGCCGCCTTCTTCTTGAAGGACCGCCCGGGCGGCAGCATGACGCAACAGGGCGTGAAGGGTCAGTTCATCAAGTTCGTCGTCCCCGGCAATCCGGGTCCGGATCCTCCGGACGACAGCATGCTCTTTGGGATTCATCTCGTCGAATAGGGAGAGGTCGTCATGGCGGACGGAGATCGCAATCACAACGGATGGAACGCCGGCGGCAGCGGCCCCGGCGGGGAGAGCGGCGGAGCCGGCGGCACCGGCTCGCACGGCGTTCGCCCGCCGACGGGTCCGGAGCCGCTCTCGGTGCTGCTGATCCTCGAGGACGACGCGACCCGCGCGCTGACGACGTCCCTGATGCGGGGCATCCCCGGCATCGAGATCGTCGGCGAACGGCACGAGCTGCGCAGCGGCCTCCTCCTCGCGCGCCAGAAGCGGACGCGGCTCGTCATTCTCGACCTTCCGCACAACTATGAAGAGTCGCTGCACGCGGCGGCCCAGTTCAAGCTGGACTCGCCCGACTCGGCGCTCTTCCTGGTGGGCGGATCGTTGGACCCCCAATTCCTCCTGAAGGCGATCCGTGCCGGCGCCTCGGAGGTCCTGAAGAAGCCGCTCGACCGGGCGCTCCTCCAGGAAGCGATCGAGCGTGTCTCCCGGAGCGGCGCCGCCCGTTCCGGCGCGGGATCCCGAGCGCGCTCGATCATCACCGTCTTCACCACCAAGGGCGGGGTCGGTTCCACGACCCTCGCCGCGAACTTGGCGGTGAGCCTGAAGGCTCAATACGGCGTGGAGACGGTGCTGGCCGACTTCGAATCGCAGGCGGGAGGGGCCGCGCACGTGCTCGGCCTGAAGGCGGACCGGTCGATCAACGACCTGCTCCGCGCCCCGCGCCTCGACTCGGCCGCGATGACGATGAGCCTCCTCCGCCACCAGAGCGGGCTGGCGGTGCTCGCGCAGCCCGAAGAGCTGACGCAGGCGGAGCCGCTGACGGCCGCGCAGGCCGGCGAGATCGTGGACGCCCTGTCGTCGCAGTTCGACTGCGTGGTGCTCGACTCGCCCCACGCGTTCGAGGAGATCTCGCTGGAGCTCCTCGACCGGAGCACGATCATCCTGATGGTCGTGGAGCTGAGCATTCCCTCCATTCGCGCGACGCGGCGGGCGCTGGAAGTCCTGGAGCACCTCCGCTTCACCGAGGTTCCGAACCGGGTGCAAATCGTCGTGAACCGCTACAGCGGCTCGCGCGGATTCATCACCCTGGATCAGCTGCACGAGGCGGTAGGGATGCGGGCCTCGCATACGGTTCACAACGACTATCGCCGTGTCTTCGCGTCGGTGAACGCCGGCCGGGCGCTCTGCCTGGACGATCCGGAAGCCCCCGCCGCCAAGGACATCGCCGCGATGGCCGGCCGGATCATCGGCCGGGAGACGCCCGCGACGCCCGTCGAGGACAACCTTCGTCGGGGATTCTTCGGAAGGAAGGTGCTTCGATGAACCTGCGTGAACGATTCCGCAAGCCCAATCAGTCGCCGGCGACGTCCCCCGGGAACGGGCACGCGCCGACGCACACGACGGAGCCGAACGGGGCCGTCCGGCCGACGAGCCGCGGGGACGACTACACCGAGCTGAAGCGGAAGATCCACCGGGAGCTGATCGGGAAGCTCAGCATGAGCAACCTCGAGGGCCTGGACGAAGCCCGCCGGCGCGAGCAGGTGGAAGCGATGGCGCGCCGCATCCTGGGCGACGCGAATCTCGGACTCTCGCGTCCGGACGAGGAGCGCCTGGTGCAGGAGCTGCTGCACGACGCGTTCGACCTCGGCCCGATCACGCCGTTCCTTCTGGACGAGGAGATCTCGGACATTCTCGTGAACACGCACCGCCAGGTCTACGTGGAGCGGCTGGGCAAGCTGGAGACGACCGACGTCCAGTTCCGCGACGAAGCGCACCTGCGCCTCATCATCGACCGGATCATCTCCCGCGTCGGCCGCCGCATCGACGAATCGACGCCTCTGGTGGACGCGCGCCTGCCGGACGGCTCGCGCGTGAACGCGATCATCCCGCCCGCCGCGCTGGACGGGCCGATCCTCTCGATCCGCCGGTTCCGCCGCCGGGCGCTCTCCATCAGCAACCTGCTCGAGCTCGGCTCGATCAGCGAGCCGATGGCCGAGTTCCTGGACGGCTGCATCCGCGCCCGGCTGAACATGCTCATCACGGGCGGAACGGGATCGGGCAAGACGACGCTCCTGAACATCCTGTCGCGCTACATCCCCGACAACGAGCGCATCGTGACCATCGAGGATTCGGCGGAGCTCCAGCTCCAGCAGCCGCACGTGGTGCGCCTGGAGACGCGGCCCCCGAACATCGAAGGGAAGGGGACCATCACGCAGCGCGACCTCGTCCGGAACTCGCTCCGTATGCGTCCCGACCGCATCATCGTCGGCGAGGTGCGCGGCGCGGAAGTCATCGACATGCTCCAGGCCATGAACACCGGCCACGACGGGTCGCTCTCCACCATCCACGCGAACAGCTCGCGCGACGCCCTCCACCGGCTCGAAAACCTCGTGCTCATGGCGGGGCTCGCGCTCCCCGATCGCGCCATTCGCGAGCAGGTCGCCTCGGCGCTCCAGCTCATCGTCCACGTCTCGCGCGTCGCCGACGGAACGCGCAAGGTGCTCAGCATCCAGGAGATCGTGGGCATGGAAGGGCCGGTCGTCACGATGCAGGAGATCTTCCGGTACCACCGGACGGGCCTGGCCGACGACGGCACGGTGAAGGGCTACTACGAATCCACCGGCGTCGTGCCCCACGTCAGCGACCGGATCGAGCTCGCCGGCGTCGACCTGAGCGGCCTCTTCGAGCGGAACGGAGGGCGCCGATGATCTTCGCGTTCGTCTCGTTCCTCATCTTCGCGGCGGTCGCCACCCTCGCGGTGGGGATGCTGCTGCGCCGGCGGGAGCGGGACACCGAAAAGGTGCGGGACCGCGTGGGCGGGAAGCAGGCCCGGCGCGCGGCGGCGGCCGAGGCGTCGGTGGAGCGCGATACGCGGCTCAGCTCCATGCCGTTCCTCGACAAGTTCCTTCGGAGCCTGTCGTTCGCGCGGCGGACGGAGCTCCTCCTCTACCAGGCCGGCAGCAACATGCGGGTCGCCACGTTCCTCTTCGCCGTGGCGGCGGCCGCGATGGTCGGCTACCTGGTGGGATACGTGGTCTTCACGCGGCTCCTGCACGCCGTCGTCTTCGGCGTGCTCGGCGGCTTCGCGCCGGTGCTCGTCCTGATGCAGAAGAAGAACCAGCGGATGCGGGCCTTCGCGGAGGAATTCCCCGACGCGCTCGACCTCCTGGTGAGCGCGCTCCGGGCGGGCATCTCCTTCTCGTCCGCGCTCCAGATCGTGGCGGACGAGTCCCCGGAGCCGGTCCGCTCCGAATTCGCCATCGTGGTCGAGGAGCAGGCGCTGGGCCTCGACCTGCGCGAGTGCCTCACGAATCTCGCGAATCGCGTCGATTCGCTCGACTTGAAGTTCTTCGTCACCGCCGTCGTGCTCCAGCGGGACACGGGCGGCAATCTGACGGAGGTGCTCGAGAACACCAGCAATCTGATTCGCGACCGGTTCCGCATCCTGGGCGACATCATGACGTTCACCGCCCAGGGACGTCTCACCGGCCTCATTCTCACCTGCCTTCCGCTCGGGCTCGGCATCTTCATGGCGATGGTCGCTCCGGACTATTTCCACAAGATGTGGGACAACGCGAACGGGAAGGCCGTCCTAGGGTTCGCCGCGGTGATGCAGATCCTCGGCGGGCTCGCCATCCGCAAGATCGTCGACATCAAGGTGTGACGCCATGTTCCTGATCTCCACCTTCCTGCTCGCAGTCGCGCTCGCGGTTGGCGTATACGGGCTCTACACGGCCCTCGTTCGCGATCGCGATCCGGTGGCCATGCGCCTCCGGGACCTTCGTACCCGCGCGCTCGCCGCGCGGCCCGTCCACGAGGAGGAGCGGCCGTCGTTCTTCCTCCAGCTGCTGGCCACGCTCGGCGGGTTCCTCCCGTCCGCCGACAGCAACGAATCGCTCCACTCGGGGCTGGTCCGCGCCGGCATCCGCGACGCGGGCGCACCGGCGGTCTTCCTCGGCGCCAAGGTCGTCTCGGCGGTCCTCTGCTCCACCGGCTGGGTCGGCGTCCACTTCGCCATGGCCCGCCCGATCGGCTCCACGCTCTTCAGCGGCGCCATCGCGGGCGTGGTCGGCTTCTACCTGCCGACGGTTTGGCTCTACATGAAAGGGGAGTCGCGGCGCGGCTCGATCCAGCGCTCCCTGCCCGACGCCCTCGACCTCCTCGTCGTCTGCGTGGAGTCGGGGCTCGGATTGAACGCCGCCATCGAACGGGTCGGTCGCGAGATCGCGATCGCGAGCCCGGCGCTGAGCGACGAGTTCCTCATGGTGAACCAGGAGATCCGCACGGGCTTGAGCCGCGGCGACGCGCTGCGGCGCCTGGCCCGTCGCACGGGCGTGGAAGACGTCTTCGCCCTCACGGCGATGCTCATCCAGGCCGACCGCCTGGGCACGAGCGTCGCGCAGTCGCTGCGGGCGCACGCCGAGTCGATGCGGACGAAGCGCCGGCAGCGGGCCGAGCAGATGGCTCGGAAGGCCGGTATCAAGCTCGCGTTTCCGCTCGTGTTCCTGATCTTTCCCGCGCTGCTCGTGGTGATCTTGGGCCCCGCCGCGATCCAGCTCATGGAAGCGATCGCGGCCCAGAACGCGACGCGTTGAGCGTCGCCGAGAGGAGGATGTCATGGTCCTAAAGATCGTGTTGTGGGGATTGGTGGTGGCGTGCGGCCTCATGTGGCTTTCGCGCCGGGCGGCGAACCGCCGTCGCGCCCGCTAACCGGGCCACCCGAACTCCCTGCGGGGCCGCGCGATACCGCGCGGCCCCGTTTCGTTTGGAATAGGCGTCCGGCGTCCGGCGTAGTAGAGTCGGCCCCCGATGACGGCCGCGCGGCCCGACCAATCGAAACTTCCGGACGACGAGCTCGTCCGGCGCGTCCGGGAGGGGGAGTCCGACGCCTTCGCCGAGTTGGTTCGGCGCACGCGCCGCGACGGATACCGCCTGGCGCGCCGCATTCTGCGCGTCCACGAGGATGCGGACGACGCACTCCAAGAGGCGTACGTGAAGGCCTTCCGCGCGCTCGACCGGTTCGAACCGGGACGCGCGTTCGCCCCCTGGTTCCTCACCATCGTGGCGCGCACGGCGCTCTCCGCCCTGAGGCAGGGGAGCCGGCGCGCGGCCGTGTCGCTCGACGACCCGGCGCCCGAGGGGAGCGTCCCGCTGGCCGAGCGCGTGGCCGATCCCAACGAGGACCCGAAGGACCGGGACCACCGCCTCCTCGCGGAGCGGGCGTTCGCGTCGCTCTCCGACGAGCATCGCGCCGTCCTCGCGCTCCGCGTCGGGAGCGACCTCTCCTACGCGGAGATCGCGGCGGCGCTGGAGGTGCCGGTCGGCACCGTGATGTCGCGCCTGGCGCGGGCGCGCGAAGCGCTCCTGGAACGGATGCGCGAACTCTCTCCCAAGCGACGGACGACCGACTTCCTATGAGCCAGCCGCACCCCCCCTCGGAAGAACTCTTCGCCTACCGCGACGGCGAGCTCGACGCGGAGCGGCGCGCCCTGATCGAGGCGCACATCCTCTCCTGCACCCGGTGCGCGGGGCGCGTGGAGGATCTGTCGGACGCGGAGGGAGCGCTTCGCGACCGGAACGAGGAGCCCGACGCGGCGTACTTCGACCGCCTGAGCGACGCCGTGATGCGGCGGGTCACGGAGGGCGCGCCGGCGGCTCCCCGCGCGAAAGCGCCGCGCGCCGCGGAGCCGGCCCCCGCGCGCCGCGGGCGGCGCCGGTCGTTCGAGGACGAGCCGCGAGGGCACGCTCCGGGTCTCCCCTGGGCGGCGATCCTCTCCACGGTCGCGGCCGGGGCGGCCGTCATCGTGGTGGGGATCTTCCTCGCCCAGCGCCAGGACGCCTGGCGCGACGCGCCCGAGCCCGGCCTCGTCGGCGCTCCGCAGGGGCGCGCGGCGGGCGACACGGAGGCGAAGCAGGACGCCTCCGAGCCGTCCGCGCCCGATGCGCCCGCGGACGAGGGGTTGGCGGCCGTCGCTCCGGAGGCGGAGTCGTCCGAGGCGGATCGCGCGGCGCTCTCGCCCCCGGCGTCGGGAGGCGCCATCCGGACCGAGAGCGCGGAGGAGGCCCTCCCCGAGGTCGCCGACCGGAAGGCGGCGCTTCAGAAGGGGGGAGTCGACGCGGCGCTCTCGCGCGAACGGGCGGCGTCGGAGCGTCCGAGCGCCGCGGCGCAGGCCGCTCCGGCGCCGTCGGCCCCGTCCACGGGCCAGACGTACGCCGGCGTGATCGCCCGCCACGGGCTCCCCCCGCTCTACGATCCCGCTCAGGTCCGCTCCGACGCGCTCCTGCGCGCCGAGCCCGACTTCCGCGCGCTCTACCAGTACGGAGGGGCCGGGGCCGACTCCGCGCGCGCCCGGATCTACCTCGCCGAGGCGGCGCGCCTGCGCGCGGGGGAGGACCTCGACGCGGAGACGTACGACGCGATCGTCCACCACTACCAGCGGGCGCTCCGGCTGGCGAAGGACCCCGAGACCTGGCGCGTGGCGAAGCGGCGGCTCGACGACTTCGTCTCGAAGTCGGCGCCGGCGCGCTAGGGGACCAGCCGCCGCTTCATCCGCGCCAGGGCGAGCGCCCCGAAGACCACCGATCCGACGAAGAGGTAGGCGACGCTCCACGGCGCGATCGGGTGCGGGATCCCGAGCGTGGCCGACCGGACGAGGAGCGAGACGTGCGTCAGCGGCAGGCACCAGGCGAGCGGGTGCGCCCACGCCGGCAGCACGTCGAGGGGGAAGAAGGTCCCCCCGAAGGTGAACATCGGGAGGACGAAGAGCGACATCGGAACGTTGAAGTGGGAGATGTTCCGCACGAACGACGTGATCACGAGCCCCACGCCCGCGAAGAAGAGTCCCCCCAGCGCCGCGACCAGGAGCACCAGGAGCCCCGACGGCCACGCCACCACCCCGAAGAACGAGATGACGACGAGCATCACGCCCGCCGCGAGGACCGACTTCGTGGCGGCGAAGAGCATCTCGCCGAGGATGACGTCCTCCACGAGGAGCGGCGTCGCCAGGATCGCGTCGAACGTCTTCTGATAGTACATGCGGATGTACGACGCGTACGTCATCTCGAAGTAGGACCAGAAGAGGATGGCGACCGCCACGGTCCCCGGCGCGAGGAAGCGGATGTACTCGATCGTCTGGCCCTGGTAGACGATCGTGCCGACCAGCGTCCCGAGCCCGACCCCGAACGCGAGCAGGTAGAGAATCGGCTCCACGATGGCCGGGAGTCCCTCGATGGGAAGCGTCACGAGGAAGACGTCCACGTTCCGCCGCCAGACCCGCGTCGCCCGCCAGGAGAGGTTGCGTAGGATCGCGCGCATCGCTCAGTCCCTCAGGGCCCGGCCGGTCCGCTTCAGGAAGACGTCCTCGAGCGTCGCGCGGCGCAGGACGCGTTCCTGCGCGGGGAAGCGCGACTCGAAGAGGCGCTCCGCCGCGTCCGCGTCCTCGGGATAGAAGAAGAGCCGGTCGCCGATCTCCTCCGCGCGCCCCGGGAGTCCGCGCACGGCCTCCAGGAACTCGGGTCCGTGGTTCCACGCCTCGATCACCGAGTGGCCGACTTCGCGCGCGATCACGTCCGCGGGCGCGCCGTCGAGCAGGATCTTCCCGTGGTCGATCAGGATGACGCGGTCGCAGAGCTGCGCGGCCTCCTCCATGTAGTGCGTCGTGAGGAGGACCGTGACGCCCGAGGCGCGGAGCGCGCGGACGCGGGTCCAGATGAGGTGGCGCGCCTGCGGATCGAGGCCGGTGGTCGGCTCGTCCAGGATGAGGACGCGCGGCTCGTTCAGGAGCGCGCGCGCCAGGACCAGGCGCCGCTTCATGCCGCCCGAGAGCGAGTCGATGCCGGACCCGGCGCGATCGGCCAGCGAGACCG
>DATIQI010000388.1:0-3393 GCA_035470985.1 Acidobacteriota bacterium | reverse complement strand
CCGAGACCGCGAGCGCGATGATGGCACCCTTCCACTTGAGCGACATGGGTTCCTCCGATTTGCGGGTTTCGCCCGGGCCGAGGGAGCCCGGGTCAGCCCCCCCAGGCTCTGCGCCGTCCCCCATCCTGTCAAGTGGATCTGGGGTCCCACGTCGGCCGGTCCGGAACGGCTCTATCTCGTTGCCCGATCGCTCGCTCCGGCCGTCCCGCGAGCGGCGGCGTCCGCGGGGGTTCGATGCGCTCAGGGCCCCCCTTAGGCGACGATCCGGACCATGCGCGACTCATCCGGTTCGAGTTCGATCGCGCCGGGCGTCCCCTGGGGAACGGGTGAGAACCCGAGGCGCTCGAGCAGGCGCCGCGAGCGGTGGTTCGCCGTCTTGAAGACCGCGGAGAGTCGCCGGACCCGATGGCGCTCGGCAAGCTCGGCGATCATCCCCGCCACCGCCTCGTGCGCGAATCCGCGGCCCCAGTGCGCGCTCGACAGAACGTACGCGATCGACGCGTGGCCGGTCGCGTCCACGGTCGCCTGGACGTAGCCGATGAGCCCTGAGGAGCGGAGGCGAACCACCCAGTTGAGCCACTCCTCGCGGCCGTCCCGCGAGCGGCGGGTCTCCAGCTTCGTGTATCGCTCGCGCAGCCATTCGGCGGATGCCGGGGGCTCGTTCTCGTATTCATAGATCGCCGGATCGCCCAGGACGCGGAACATCTCGTCGGCGTGCGCGGCGATCTGCGGCTCCAGCAAGAGGCGAGGCGTGGCGATGACCCGCATTGGCCCTCCCATGGTAGGTGGTCCCGTCGCACCCGGCAAACCGGGGCGCGACAGGCTCTTGGCAGTCCTGTCAAGGTCCAGGCTCACATACTGTTGCCACTTCCACCTAAAGCAGCTTCTCGGACCTGCCGATAGAACCCTGATGATGGCGCGGAGCGCCGGCACCGGCTCACGCCCTTCCTCCCTATCGCCTTCACCCCGAGATCGACGGAGCGGCCCGATGTCACTTCGCACGCGACAAGCGCAACTCTTCGCGCTCGCCAAGCGCGCCGGCAGCTTCTTCATCAAGTCCCACATCCTAACGGTCTGGGTGGGGCTATGCGTCCTGGGTTTCATCGTCGGAACGCAGGCCCGCCCCGAGCCCGGCGACATCCCGTACGACGACCTCTACGAGGACCTGCGCGTCCTCTCCTACCGCGAGGCGCCGTCCGACAGCGCGGTCCGTTTCGTCGTGGAGCTGAGGGCGCGCGGGCGGGCCTTCCGGCAATACGACGTCGACGCGCGGCAGTTCCTGGCGCCTCCGCGGGGTCAGGAATACTGGCGCGCGGTCAGCGGAACGAGCTACGAACCGCTCTCGGTTCGGGGGCGTGTCGATCGCGGCGTCTGGCTGGAGGTACCCGATTCCTCCGCCAAGTCGCTCCTCCCGGAACAGTTCGACGAGCTCTTCAGCTCGACGATCGACCTGGTGAGCCCCGTCGCCGTGATCACGACCGCGGTCGGAATCCTCTCGGGCTATTCCGTGGGCTACCGGCTCGCGACCTGGGGTAGCTCGCTCTCGAGCCCGGCGGTTCAGGCGCGCGTGCTGGCGACGCCCGGCTTCGGTCAGGCGATCGCGCGCGAGGCCTGGCGCCGCGTCGCGCTGGAGCCGGCGATCGCGCTCGCCGAGAACGACCCGGCCCGGTTCGCGTCGGTGAGCGGCCGCCAGAGGCTCTATTCGAATTTCTTCAAGCTCGCCATGAACGACAGCAATGGGTTCGTCCCCTACGAGTCGGCGCGCCTCGAGTCGCTCGGCGCCGCCCGCCGGTCGCGGGCGATGCTCGCCTTCGCCGCGGCCGCACGTCGGGTGGCGCAGGACACCTCGCATCTCTCGAGCGCCGACTTCGCCGCGGTCGAGGAATGGGCCAGCCTCCTCGATCGCCGGGGCCACTGGGCGGCCGGCTTCATGCCGCCGCCGGGGGAGGAGCGGATTCGGTATCTGGGCGTCCTCTCGTGGTACGGACTCGCGCCCGAAGCGACGGACCGCCGGCGTCTCTGGGTGGGCCCTCGCCTCCTCGTGAGCAACGGCGACGCCGAGGGATTCATCGCGGAGGACCTTCCGCGGATTCCCGCGGCGTGCCCGGTCGCCTGGCGTCCCTGGCTGGGCGGCGAGGGCCCGCAGGCCGGCCCGAACTCCTGGACCGCGCGGATGGCGGGAGAGGCGCGTCAGTTCGCGCCGATCGTAAGCCTCGTGAAGGATATCGCCCGCGCGACGGCCGGGCTGACGAAGACCGATCGCGTCGCGACCTCGAACGGGAAGCCCAAGACGACGGCCCCCGTCGCGAATGGCGCCGCGGGGTCCGCGCTTCCGTCCGCGTCGGCGGTCGCAGGTGGCCCGGCGTCCGACTCGGCTGCATCGGTGTCGCGCTCGCCGCTCCTCGCGTCGCTCGGCGCCTCTGTGCCCGATTCGACGCTTCGCCTCACGGGCGCGAGGTTCGGTCCCCATCCGGACGGCCCGCCCTTCGCCGCGCGCCCGGAGAGCACCGTCCTCCGCGCGCAACTCGGCGGTCTGATCCGATAGCTTCGCCGCGCTCCCCGCGCGGATCCCTGCACGCGGCGGATCAGTGCCCGTAGTGGGCGTCCATCTCCCCCGCGCGGATCGCGACCTTCAGCCGGTTCTCCTTCGGCGGAATGGGACAGTTGTAGTGCTCCGAGTAGGCGCACGCCGGGTTGTAGCTCCGATTGAAATCGAGCACGTAGCGGCCGTCCTTTCGCCGGATGGGGTCGAGGTAGCGGCCCACGGGATAACTCTCCTTCCCGGTCGTCGCGTCGGAGAAGAAGAGTCCGAAGTCGTTCTCGACCACGCCCGGCTCGAGGAGGCGCGTCGCCTCCAGGCGGCATCGCGTTCCCTTCAAATCGAACTCGAACCACCCGACGCGGACGGCGCGCCTCTGGTTGCCGCGCGTGGAGAGGATGATCGTCGTGTCCGGTTTCGGATTCCGCCGGAGGGTCGTCACGACGTAGTAGGAGAGATCGGCCGGGAAGAACTTCATTCCCTTGTACGAGCGGAACCGCTGGCTCTTCGGGTCGAAGACGATGATGCCCGGGAATCGCTGGTGCGAGAGTCGGAGCGTGAAGCGTCCGACTTTGATGCCGCCCGGTGGGAGCGTCGCCGCGGTCATCGCGGCGTCTCGGAACTGGAAACGCGCCCCCGCGTCGAGCGACTCGACCCGGAACGAATCGCCCACGACGGTGACGCGCAGGTGCCGCGGCTTCACGTCCGGGTCCTCTGCGCTCCGTGCAGAATTCTCAGGACGACGATGTGTTCCTCGCGAACTTCATAAATCGCGACGAACGGCAAGGGAGGAAAGGCGATCTCTCGCGTGCCATGGACGCGACCAGGGCGTCCAAAGTGTGGGAACGTTTCCA
>DATIQI010000387.1:0-2961 GCA_035470985.1 Acidobacteriota bacterium | reverse complement strand
GTCCACGCAAGGGCCAGAGAAGCGCCGTCACGGGCCCGGGCTCGAAGACCGACGCGTCCCAGGGCGGATCGCCCGGAGGCGCGTCCTGCGCCCACTCGGTCCGAACCATCGCCTCCTCGCTTCTCGATCGGAGCGTCTTCGCCTCGAGGCGCACCCGGCGGCCGTCGGCGCGTAGCCGGAGCGCGATCCCGGCTCGGAAGAGGACCCAGTCCTCGGTGTCGAGGTAGCGGTCCTCGTGCGTCACCGCGGCCTCGGGCTCCAAGCGGAAACCGGCCGCCTCGATCGTGGCGCGGATGCGCCCCGGATCGCCCCCCTCGGGGAGGCGGAACTTGATCTCCTGCTCGGTGAAGGTCGTGGGGGTCATGGTCTTCTTATCGGCCGGAACGCGCGTGTCCCGCGCGTCAATGTCCCGCGAGCGCGCGGAGCGCTCCCGGCTGCATCAGCCACTCGAGGGTCCCGTTTCCCGGCTGGAGCTGTCCGTGGAACGTCACGAGCGCGGCCGCCCCCTTCTTGAAGAGGAGCCCGGCGTGGGAACGCGGCCCCGCGAGGAGGTACGCCGTGAAGCCGCTCACGTGCGGCTCGTGCCCGACGATGGCGATCGTCTGCTCCGGAAGGGCCAGGAGGACGCGGGCCGTCGCGTCGAAGTCGGCGCCCGGCTCCAGCTGGGGCTCGATGGTGAGTTCGAGGTCGGGCGCGACCGTGTCGCGGAGGATCTCGGCGGTCTGCCGGGCCCTCACCAGGGGACTCGAGACGACCAGGTCGGGCCGGACGCCCATCTCCTTCAAGCCGCGGGCCGCCAGGCGGAACTTGTGGATTCCCTCGGTCGTGAGGGGGCGGTCGTCGTCGTAAGGGTATGCGGGATCGCCCCGTTCGACCGCGATGGCGTGGCGCACGATGAGAAGGTTCACAGGTGGCTATTTTCTCACCACCCGGGGGGAGGGGTCAATCGCGGGCGGGTTTCTCCATCAGGGGCATTTGCGCCTCTCGGAACTCCGCGAGCCTCGTCCGCTCCATCGCGCGCATGTCGTCGTAGACGGGCTCCCGCGCGTCGTGGAAGACGAATCGGAGCCGGCCCGCCTCCACCTCGCCCAGGTCGTGCGTGTCGCGGCGGCCGACCTTCACGCGGCCCTCCAAGACGCAGACGCAGGTGCCGTGCGGCTCCAGGATCACCGCGAACGTCGTGCCCGTGACCTCGATCGAGGCGTCCGGGGTCGAAACGTCGAGCTGCGCGCCGGGGAAGGAGGGGCCCGTCGAAACACGGATCTCCCCCGAGCGGACGTGGAGTTCGGCGCGGCGGGCGAACCACCGTGGCGGCGTCGGCGGCACCGTGAGATCCGTTCCGCCGGTCAGCCCGATCGCCATGACGCGGCCGGCCATGAGATCGACTTCCACGCCGGGAGGAACCTCGATCTGGACGCCAGGCTGGATGAGGCGCTCGATCGACTCCCGGTCGGAAGCCGCCACGGGCACGCCGTCGAGGCGCACCACGCCCTGGCCCCGTACCTCGGTCAGCATCCACTCCGGGCCTCGATTCAAGACGCCCGCGAGGACGGCGATCACGATCGCGGCCGCGGCGGCGAGGCCCGTCCAGAGCGCGCTCTGGCGGCGGCGGGGAGTCGGGATCGGAGTCGGGGGCAGAAGCGGCGACGGGCCGAGTCGGTCGGCCCCCTCGTGCGCGGGCGATCCCTCGGCGGGGTGCTCGATGGCGCCGATCGCGAAGGCCGCCTTCAGGCGCGCCCGGTACTCCGGATCGGGCGCCGGGGGCGGCGTGCCGCGGAGGACGTTCCGGGCGTGGAGGGCGTCCACGTCCTCGTGTTCGCGATCGTGTTCGTTCTCGGTCATAGCCCCTTCTGCTTCAGCAGGCGGCCCAGCTCGGCCAGCGCGCGCGAGTACCGTTTCCGGACCGCGGTCTCGTTCGACTCCACGATCGCGGCGATCTCCTCGTAGGAGCGTCCGTCATACTCGCGGAGAACCACGACTTCGCGATAGGGCTCCTTCAGCTCGATGACCGCCTCGCGCACCAGACGCTCCCGTTCGGCCAGGATGGCGTCGCGCTCCGGATCGGCGACTCCCGTCGTCAAGCGCTCGGCCAGGCCCGGCGTGTCCTTGATGGAGGAGGAGCGGCGGCTCATCCGATGCGATCCCGACCTCCAGTAGTCGCGGCAGACGTTCGTCGCGATCGTGGAGATCCAGGGCCCCGGGTCCCGCGCGGGATCGAGCGTGTGGGCCGCGCGGTGGATCTTGAAGAAGACCTCCTGCGCGGCATCCTCCGCGGCCGTCCGGTCGCCCAGGAGCCGGGTCACGACCGCGTAGACCCGGTCGAAGTAGTGCTCGAAGAACGCCTCCAGCGCGGCCGGATCGCGCCGGCGCACCCCCTCCAGGTCGAGTACGGACGGAGCCGTCGTCTGTGTCGGGTCGATTTCCATGAGCGAAGGCGAGGGTAGCACACCCTTCCGCGGCCCTACCTAGGTAGCATTGGGCCCCGGCGCGGCCGCGGCGGTAGCATGGGGCCATGCGGCGCGAAACACCCGAATGGTGGTTCGGGACGAAGACGAGAGTGGGCGGCGTGCTTGGAATGGCGGCGGCCCGGGCGCTCCACGCGTGGCGCCGAGGGGGGCGGGTCCCGTGAGCCGGCGCGTCGCCTGGATCCTCCTCGCGGCGATCGGCGCCGCGATCGTGCTGAGTTACGTCCTCGCCGTGACGCGCGCCCAGGCCGCTTGACGTAACCGGCGCCCCGGCCTGACCATGGCGGCGATGGTGACCTACGAGAAGGCCTCCTTCCCGATCCGCTGCGCCGGCATGGACGTCGGCTCCAACGCCTTCCGCCTCGTCATCGCCGAGTTCAAGACGCCGACGCAGCTTGCTCGAAGTCGTCGGTCCGGACCGATCGGTGGACGGCGATACCTGGCGCAACGTCCGCGACCTTCAGGGCGAGACTGGCTGGATCGCCGCGAGCTTCCT
>DATIQI010000386.1:0-2294 GCA_035470985.1 Acidobacteriota bacterium | reverse complement strand
GCAGTGCGCCTGCCTGTCGGTCAGCCTCGGCAAGCTCGATGCCGTGCTGACGGCCACGACGAAGATCTGGGGCCGGCTGGCCGGCTACCGCGACGAGGTCTGGACCAACTGGTATCGCCGGCCGATGCTCCTCGGCGTCTTGACGCTCGCCTACATGCGCGAGCGGCTGAACCACCACAACCTCAAGAACACGTATCCGGCCGGGAGCCTGACCGGCTTCGCCCCGGCCGATCTCCCCGTTCCCCCGGGCGTCACCCACTTCCGCACCGCCGACGGCTCCTGGAACAACCTCGAGAACCCGAAGGAGGGCGCGGCCGGAACGCGCTTCACGCGGAACGTGCCCCGCGAGGCGATCGGCGCCGCCGCGACGATGCCCCTCCTCTCGCCGAACCCGCGCGAGATCAGCCGCGTGCTCCTCGCGCGCGAAGGGAAGATGCTCGAAGTGCCGTTCCTGAATCTGCTCGCGGCGACCTGGATCCAGTTCATGAATCACGACTGGATCAACCACGGCGAGGTGCTGCAGGCCGATCTCCACGAGATCCCGTTGGCGGACGACGATCCGGCGCGGCGGCGCCACGGTCAGACCAAGATGTTCGTCGGCAAGACGCAGGCCGACCCGACGCGGATGGCCGGGCTGGACGAGCCGCCCCTCACCTTCATCAACGAGGTGACGCACTGGTGGGATGGATCGCAGATCTACGGGAGCAACCAGGAGACGCAAGACCGGCTCCGGAGCCGTCGCGACGGCAAGCTTCGGCTGGCGGAGGACGGCACGCTCCCTCTCGACCGAAAGGGCGTCGAGGACACCGGCTTCGTCCGGAATTGGTGGATCGGGCTCAGCATGATGCACACGCTCTTCGCGCGGGAGCACAACGCGATCTGCGACCATCTGAAGGCCGCGTATCCCACCTGGGACGACAACCGCCTCTTCAACGTCGCGCGGATGATCAACGCCGCGGTGATGGCGAAGATCCACAGCGTGGAGTGGACGCCGGCGATCCTCCCGAACCGCGGCCTGAGCGAGGGGCTTCACGCCAACTGGTACGGGCTCCTCACGAATCTCCTCCGATCGCCCGAGAAGCGGAAGACGGTCGCCGACATCAACGTTCGGAATCCCGAACTGGGCGGCGTCGTCGGCAATCCCATCGACAAGCACGGGGAGCCGTTCGGCCTCACCGAGGAATTCGTGGAGGTCTACCGGCTCCACTCGCTCCTGCCCGAGGCGCTCCACCTGAAGCACGTGGGCGAGGTCGGCGTCGTGGAGGAGGTCTACTTCCCGGAGACGCGCCAGGCGGGGTCGCCGAAGGTCACGCGACGCTTTCCGATGGCCGATCTCTTCTACTCGTTCGGGACGCAGCATCCGGGGCAGCTGGTGCTGAACAATTTCCCCGCCTTCATGCAGGAGCTGAGCCTCCCCGGCAACCCGCTCTTCGACATGGGCGCCGTGGACATCCTTCGCGCGCGGGAGCGCGGGATTCCGCGCTACAACGACTTCCGCCGCCACCTCGGATTGAATCCGATCCGCTCGTTCGACGAGTTGACGGACGATCGCGGCCACGTGGAGAAGCTCCGCAAGGTCTATGGCGACCGGCCGGAGGACGTCGAGAAGCTCGACCTCATGATCGGAACGCTGGCGGAAGGGCATCGGCCGACGGGATTCGGCTTCGGGGAGACCATGTTCCAGATCTTCATCCTGAACGCGACGCGCCGGCTCCAGGCCGATCGCTTCTACACCGACGCCTACAACGAGGAGGTCTACACGCCGGAGGGACTTCGCTGGATCGACACGACGAATCTGAAGGCGGTCCTCCTGCGGCACCACCCCGAGCTGGCGATGACGGGTCTCGCGAACGTGAAGAACGCGTTCGAGCCGTGGGACCTCGGCGACCGGCTCGATCCGGCGCGCCATCCTCTGCGTGGATTCGACAAGGCCCTGAAGCCCGATCCGTGGGTCGGCGACGCGCACCGGACCCGCTGAACGATGACCCCCGCGCCCGCCGCGCCCGCACCCGCGCCCGGCGGCCCCGCCGGCTCCGCCGGTCCCGCCGCCGCCGCTCCGAAGCGGGTGAGCCTCCCGGGAGTCTGCGACATCGTCTTCGTCTCGGACCCGGGGCAGATCCGGCGCGTGGAGGAGTCGGGCGACGTGGACCGGCTCCACCGCTACGAGACCCGAGAACTTCCCTGGTGGATTCGCCGCTTCTTCCGCGCGACGAAGTTCCATCACGACCGTCGCGACCTCTGGTTCTGTCCGATGGAGCCGGCCTCGAATCCGACGTACGCGCCGCGGCGGGACT
>DATIQI010000385.1:0-9146 GCA_035470985.1 Acidobacteriota bacterium | reverse complement strand
TGAGTCGACTCGAGGTTCAACGACGGGGCGTAGAAGTACAAACCCTTCGAGCCGAACGGCTGATACAAATCCGTGACCAGGGCGGGCTCGTCGCCGATGACGACTGTCGCACGCCACTCGCCGCCGAGCGGGTTGATCGCTGTGCTCAAGTAGCTTGCCGCAAGACCGAACAACGTGTCGGAGCCCGCCGCCGAGCTGTACTCCATGCCGAGCTGCAAGTAGTTCGGCCCCCACGAGCGCTCGTCGAGCTCGACTTCGATGCCGGTGCGGCCCGCGTCGGTGACGAGCCCGTAACGCACGTTTTGGTAGTAGTCGAGCCCGTAGACCGTGTTCATCGCGCGCTCGACCCTGTCCACGTCGAGCGGTTTCCCGAGCTCGATCGCGCCGAGCCTCGCTTCCACCACGCTGTCGGCGACGGGCGCACGGTTGTCGAGGCGCACGAACTCGACGACGGGCAGATCGCGCATACGCGGGTCCGTGCGCGCTTCGATATAAGCCGCGTATTGCTCCTCGCCGAGCGCCAAGCGCTCGAAGTCCGCGCGCCGCTGCATCACGGCGTCGTAACCGCTCTGGATCGCTTCGCCCATGCGCGCGAAGGTCGTCGAGCTCAAGTCCTCGGCGAACCTCGGCAACAGCAGGACGTCGTTCGCCGTGAGCTTGCGCCGCTGCTCGAGGGTGCCGCCGCGCGTCAGCAGATTCGTGAGCTGCGCCGTGACGTCGAGCACTGAACGCAGCGTGTCGCGGCTCAGCAAGTCCGACGAGATGTCGACGGCGATCACGACGTCGGCGCCCATGTCGCGCGCCACGTCGACCGGCAGATTCATCGCGATGCCGCCGTCGACGAGCAACCGGCCGTCGATCTCGATCGGCGACAGCGCTGCCGGGATCGACATGCTGGCGCGAATCGCGCGCGCGAGGCTACCGGCCCCGAGAACCACGGCCTCGCCCGTCACGATGTCGCCGGCCACGGCGCGGAACGGAATCGCGAGCTGATCGAAGTTCTGCACCGGGGAGGGAAGACGTCGGCCTCTCGTTCGATGTGCCGCACCCGCGCGTCGAGCGGGAGGAGTCCCGCGGCGTAGCGGGCCGTGGCGAGCCGGAGCGCCTCCTCCGAGGCGTCGCGCGCCGCGCGCGCCGCGTCGCGCCGGGGACCGGCGAGCTCCAGGTCGCGTCGCGCCGCATCCTCGCGAGCCGCGAGCTCCCGGCGGAGCGCTTCGGCCTCCGCTCGGGCGCCTTCCGCGCCCGCCGCGGCGGCGCGCCGCTCCTGCCAGCGGACCGTGCCGTCCCAGAGCGGCCAGTCGAGCGAAAGCCCGGCGAACCAGCGCCGCTCCACGTCGTCCACGTCGGGATCGCGGTAGTAGGTCATCGCCAGCCGCCCGTTCAGCGCGGGAAGGAGCCGGAGCGAAGCGCGGGACGCGTCGAGGCCGAGCCGATCGGCGCGGGCCCGAGCGGCCCGCAGCTCGTGCGGCTCGCCCGCCGGTTCGGCCGCGCCGAGGAAGGCCGCGGGATCGCCGGGGGGCGGCGCGGCGATCTCCTCGTCGCGCGGCGCGGCGCCGATGGCGTCTCCGAGCCGCCGGAGCGCCACGTCCCGGTCGCGAATCGAGGAAAGGCGGCGCTCGCGCGCCTCGGCCGCGTGGGCGAACGTGCGAAGCGTGTCGAGATCGGGCACCTGGCCGCGCCGGTGGCGCTCGGCCGCGGCGCGGTGCGCCGCGCCGGCGGCCTCCGCCGCCGCCGAGTCGCCGTCGGCGCGGGCGCGCGCGGAGACGTAGCCGACGTAGCGCCGCACCGCGTCGAGGAGCGCGTCGGCGACCGCGGCGTCGGACGCGGCGCGCGCCTCGCGCTTCGCGCGCGACGCCGCGGCGGGGGCGGTCAGTTCGGCGCCTCCGTTCCAGAGCGGCTGCTCCAGGACGAAGCCGTATTCGAGCGCCGTTCTCGGTCCCGGCTCGTTCAGGGCGTCGAGCGCGAAGTCGTCGTTCGTGAAGCGTCCCTGCCAGAGCCGCTGGGTGAAGAGGAGGGCCGGGTCGTTCGACCGGCTGAGCCCGCTCCGGAAGGAGATCTTCGGCGAGAGAGCGCCCCACTGGGCCGCGCCCAAGGCCTCTCCGGCCCTTCCGGCGGCCTTCGCCGCCCGCACGGAGGGCCCGGCCTCGCGCGCCGCGTCGAGGACGCGCTCCAGGGTCCAGACGTGGCCGGGGCCGGCTCCCGGGGCCGGCGGGGATTCATCCGCCCGGGAAGGGAGCGCCTGGATTCCGAACGAAACGGCGAGGAGCAGGGGCAAGGCTGCTATCATCCAGGTGCGGCGCCCCCTTCGCGGGGACGAGCCGCCATCGTGGACCGGCTGGAGGGTGGGCATGGCGACGCGTAGGAGACCGAATCCGGCCGAAGGATTCAAGCGAAAGGCGAACCAGTTGCCGTTGAAGTACTTCGGGCCCGAACAGCGCGCCCCCGGGGAGGGGAATCGCCGCTACGATCCGGCCCGCCGCGTCGAGGAGGCACGCCTCCTCCGGGCCGCCCGCGGCGGGGACGCCATCGCGCTTCGGCGCCTCCTGGCGCACGTCTCGGGCCCGGCCTTCCGTTACGGCATGACCTTCTGCCGCGACCGCGAGGACGCCGAGGAGATCGCGCAGGACGTGCTCGCCTCGCTGGTCCGCACGCTCGCGAGCTATCGGGGCGAGGGGTCGCTCAGCACTTGGGCCTACACCGTGGCCCGGAACGCCTGCATCCGCCGGCGAAGCCGCGTCGCCCCGCCGCTCGAGTCGCTCGACGTCCTCCGCGAGGAGCGGCGCCTCGAGCCGGAGGACACCGCGTCGGGGCCGGAGGAACGCGCCGAGCTGGGAGAATTGCGCGCCGCTGTCGAGACCGCGATCCGCGCGCTTCCGCCCGCGCTCCGCGAGGCCGTCATCCTCCGCGACGTGGAGGGCCTGTCGGCCCGCCAGGCCGCGACCGTGCTCCGCGTGGGGGAGCGGGCCTTCAAGTCCCGCCTCCATCGCGCGCGGCTCGCGCTTCGCGATCGGCTGAAACCGTTCGTGAGCGCCTCCGCCGCCGGCGCGAACGGCTCCGACGGCGCCGCGGCTTCGGCGAGCCGGCGCTGTCCCGACATCGCGCGCTACCTCAGTCTCCACCTCGAAGGGGACGTCGATCCGGACCGGTGCGCGAAGCTCGAAGCCCACGTGCGCGAATGTCCCGAGTGCGCCGCGACGTGCCGATCGGTCCGCGCGACGCTGCGCGCCTGCGGCGCGCTCCGCGCCAAGCCGCTTCCCCGCACCGCGCGAGCGGCCCTGCAGACGGCGCTGCGGGGCGCGGTAACATCTTCTGCGATAACACGTTGAGCGAGCCTCGATTTTCGTTGACCTGAGCCGGGCCGGTCCGTAACTTCCCGACGCAGTTTTCGAGGAGGTCCTTCCGCGATCGCGCGGCAACCGGGTGTTCAGGAGCTGGAAATGCGCTGGGAACGAAACGAGGACACGCTCGAGATGCTGAATCTGTCGCCCCGCCGTTCCGACCAGTACGACGAGGTCGATCCCATGGAGGATCCGAACGCGTACGCCGACGACGACGATGAAATCGACGAGGACGAAGAAGACGAGGACGACTACGAGGAAGAAGACGAAGATCTCGACGAGTACGACGAAGAGGACGACGATTACGAAGAAGACGAGGACGAGGAGGAGGAAGAAGAGGACTACTAGAGCTTCCGCTCCGCCTCGCTCGCATGCCACCGCCGCGCGGCCCCTCGCCGCGCGGCGTCGTTTCGGAGGTGCTGCCGTGTCCGCCCCATCCCGCCGCCGCCTCGCCCCGCCCGCGCCGCGGCTTTTTCTCGGCCTGACGCCCTCGGAATCGCGCCTCGAGAAGGCCCGCGTCGCCGTTATCCCCGCGCCGTTCGACCAGACGACCTCGTACCTTCCGGGAACGCGCTTCGGCCCGAGGGCCATCCTCGAAGCGTCCCGCCAGGTGGAGTTCTACGACGAGGAGCTCGACCGGGAGCCGTTCGAGATCGGCGTCGCCACGCTGGAGGAGATCGACGTCGATCCCGCGGACGTGGAGGCCGGGATGCGGCGGCTCGAGGAGACGGTGGAGTCGGTCGCCGAGCGGGGCGTCGTTCCGTTCACGCTGGGCGGCGAGCACACGCTGACGCTCGCGCCCGTCGCGGCCCTTCTGCGCCGCTTCCCGGGGCTGTCGGTCCTCCAACTCGACGCGCACCTCGATTTCCGCGACGCCTACCAGGGAACGAAGCTGAGTCACGCGTGCGTCATGCGGCGGATTCGCGAGCTCGGCGTCTCCACCGTCTCGGTCGGAATCCGGAGCGTCTCCAAGGAGGAGGCCGACTACGTCCACGCCGAGAAGCCGGCCGTCTTCCTCGGCCGCGAGATCCGGGCGAAGGGACTTCCCGTGGACGAGATCGTCGGCGCGCTCGGCAATCCCGTCTACGTCACCGTGGACCTCGACGCGTTCGACCCCGCGTTCGTCCCCGGCGTCGGCACGCCGGAGCCGGGCGGCCTCACGTGGGACGAAGGGCTTCGCGTCCTGCGCGCGGTCTTCGAGCGGCGGCAGGTGGTCGGCATGGACATCGTGGAGCTCTGTCCGATCCAAGGACAGATCGTCTCGGACTTCTTCGCCGCGAAGCTGGCGAACAAGATGATCGGATACCTCGGTCTCGAAGCCTCGGCGTCGATGCCGAAGCCGGGTTCGAAGCCGAAGCCGAACGCCGGCCCGAAGCCGAAGCGCGCCTCCAAGCGGGACCGCTGAGGTCCCCGTGCTCCGACTCCGCCTCGCGAAGAACCAGGACCGCCGCCTCCGCTCCGGTCATCCGTGGGTGTTCAGCAACGAGATCGAGGAGGCGGAGGGAACGCCGGCCCCGGGCGACGAGGTCGTGGTGGAGGATCACCGCGGCGTTCCCGTCGGGGTCGGGCTCTACAACCCGCACTCCCTGATCGCCGTCCGCCTCTACAGCCGGCGCGTTCGCCCGGTGGACGAGGCGCTCTTCCGCGACCGCATCACGCGCGCCCTCGACTACCGCGCGCGCATCCTCCCCGTGGAGCGGACGTATCGCCTGATCCACGGCGAAGGCGACCTCCTTCCCGGACTCGTCGTGGACCGCTACGGCGACTACCTCGCGGTCCAGAGCGTCACCGCGGGCATCGAGCGCCGGCTCGACACGATCCTGCCGGTCCTCGAGGATCTCCTGCGCCCGGCCGGCATCGTCTGCCGACGCGATTCGTCCTCCCGCACGCTGGAGGGCCTGGCGCGGCTCGACCCGCTCGTGCGCGGCGACGTGCCCGAGCGGGTGGACGCGCCGTACGAGGGATTCGTCCTCACGGTCGATCTGCGCGCGGGGCAGAAGACGGGGGAGTTCCTCGACCAGCGCGAGAATCGCAAGCGCGTCGCGCGCGAGTCGCGCGGCCGCCGCGTCCTCGATCTCTACTGCCACACGGGTCTCTTCGCGCTCCACTGCGCGGCGGCGGGCGCGCGGCGGATCGTGGGCGTCGACTCTAGCCTTCCCGCGCTCGAGCGGGCCCGGGAGAATCACCGGCGGAACGCGCCCGACCGCGACGTGACCTTTCGCGCGTCGGGGGTCGAGGAGGCGCTCCGCGCGCTGGCCCGGGAGGAGGAGCGCTTTGATATCATCGTGCTCGATCCGCCCGCGCTGGTGAAGAGCAAGAAGGCGCTGCGGGAGGGGATGAAGAAGTACGTGGCGCTGAACGCGTCGGCCATGCGGCTCCTCGCGCCGGGAGGCACGATCGCCACCGCCACCTGCTCGCATCACGTGGACGCGCCGCTCTTCCTCGAGATCCTGCGCACCGCCGCGAAGGCGGCGGGGCTCCGCTTCCGGCTCGTGGAGGTCCTGGGGCAGAGCCGCGACCACCCCGTGCTCCTCGCCGCGCGGGAGACGAGTTACCTCACGATGGCGATCGTCGAACGGATGGACGGCGCGTCCGGCGGCGGCGCCGCCCAGGAGACGAATCCATGACCGAGCCCGAGACGTCCTCCCCCTCCTCCAAGGAGCTCTTCCTCGGCCTGGTCCATTCCTTCCAGGCCGCGGCCATGCAGCAGATGGGGAAGATCGTGAACCCGTTCTCGCAGGAGATCGAGCGCGACCTGCCGCAGGCGCGCCTCTCCATCGACATGCTGCTCATGCTCCAGGAGCGGACGAGCGACAACCTCACCCCCGAGGAGTCGCGCTTCGTGGCGCACGTCCTGCGCGAGCTGCAGCTCAATTACGTGATGGAGCTGGAAGAGGACCAGAAGAAGAGCGGCGGCGGCGCGGCGCCCGGAGGCTCCGGCGCTCCGGGAGACGCGCCCGAGATTCCACCCGCGGCTCCGCCCAAGACTCCCTAGGAGCGCTCCTCCCGCTTCACCGCCTCCCAGAGCCGGTCGAGCTCGGGGAGCCCCGCCTCCTCGGGCGTCCGCCCCTGCGCCCGCAGCATCTCCGCCACGCGATCGAAGCGACGGCGGAACTTCACGGTCGCGGCGCGGAGCCGCGCCTCGGGATCGGTCTTCACGAAGCGCGCGAGGTTCACGACCGCGAAGAGGAGATCGCCGATTTCCTCCGCCACGTCGTCCTCGTGTCCGGCGGCGACCGCGCGCTCCGCCTCGCCGACTTCCTCGCGCAGCTTCGCGATCACGTCCTCCACCCGCTCCCAGTCGAATCCGACCGACGCGGCCTTCTCCTGGACGCGATACGCCTGGAGGAGCGCCGGGAGTCCGGCGGGGCTCTTCCCGAGGAGGGACGCGTGCTCGCCACCCTCCCGCCGCTTCCGCTCCTCCCACGCGCGGAGCACGCCTTCCGTGTCGAGCGCCTCCCCCGCGCCGCGCGGATCGAAGACGTGCGGATGGCGCGCGATCATCTTCGCGATCGTTCCTCGGAAGACTTCGGCGGGTGGCGTGCCCGCCTCGGCGTGGAGGCGGACGGCGAGGAAGAAGGCGAGGAAGAGGAGGTCGCCCAGCTCCTCGGCCGTCGCGGCGGCGCTTCCCTCGGCGACCGCGTCGGAGACTTCGTGGGCCTCCTCCACGACGTACGGGGAGAGCGTCCGGAGCGTCTGCTCGCGGTCCCAGGGGCAACCGCCGGGGCCCGAGAGGTGGCGCACCAGGTCGAGGAGCGCCGCGGCCGACGCGGCGACGTCGTCCCGGTCGGCCGCCGGCGGCGACGCGGAGGGGCTCGGACGATCGCGCGGCTCGGACATTTCGCCAGTGTAGGGCGTGCCGTTCGGACTGTCCACGCGCGCGGCCGGCCCGCGCGCCGCGCCGCGCTTCGACCGGCGGGCCGCGCGCTTGCTTCGCCCGCGGCGGCGTGGTACTCCTCGAACGCCGGACTCCGGCGCCACGCCATGGAATTCCCCACCTGGGTCGAAGTCGATCTCGACCGCTTCCAACGAAACGTGGAAGCGATCCGCGCCGCCACGGGCGCCGCGTGCCGCATCCTCCTGGTCGTGAAGGCCGACGCCTACGGACACGGCGCCGTCGAGATCGCCCGCCACGCGGTGGCGAACGGCGTCTCCATGCTCGGCGTCGCCACGCTCCACGAGGGAATCGAGCTTCGCGGCGCGGGCATCACGGCGCCGATCGTCGTGCTGAGCCCGACGCTCCTCTCCGAGGCGGACGAGATCCTGGAGCACCGGCTCACGCCCTGCGTCGCCACCCCCGAATTCGCCGAGCGGCTCTCCGAACGCTGCGTCGCGCATCGGGCCGAGTGCCGCGTGCACGTGGAAGTGGACACCGGCATGGGACGGACGGGCGTGAGCGACGGCGAGGCGGTCGCGTTCGTCGAGCGGCTGGCCGCCCTGCCGGGTCTCTCCCTCGAGGGTGTCTTCACGCACTTCCCGGACGCCGACAGCGGACGCACCGACTTCACGGAGGAGCAGCTCCGGCGCTACGACGCCGTGCTGCGCGACCTGGCGCTCCGGAAGATCGAGGTGCCGATCCGCCACGCGGCGAACAGCGCCGGCATCCTGAGCGTGCGCGCCTCCCATCGCGACATGGTCCGCCCGGGCATCCTCGCCTACGGCGTCTATCCGACGGCCGACGCGCCGCGCTCCGTGCGCGTCGAGGGAATCCTGACGTTCAAGACGCGCATCGTTCAAATCCGCGAGCATCCGCCGGGACGGAACATCTCGTACGGCCGCACGTATCAGACGACGCGCTGGACGCGCGTGGCGGTGCTTCCGGTCGGCTACGGTCACGGCTATCCGTGGGCGCTGGGGAACCGCGGCGAGGTGCTGGTGCGCGGCAAGCGGGCGCCGATTCTCGGCCGCGTGACCATGGACCTGACCATGGTGGACGTGAGCGACATCCCCGACGCGAGGCTGGAGGACGAAGTGGTCCTCTGGGGCGAGCAGAGGGGCGCGCGCCTCTCGCTGAACGAAGTCGCCGAACGCGCGCAGACGATTCCCTACGATCTCCTCTGCGGGATGGGGAAGCGCGTCGTCCGCCTCTTCCTGAGCGCCGGCGCCCCGACGAAAGTGGTGACGCTCATCGGCGAGCGCCGCGAGCTGGACGTCGTGGAATCGGGCGGGGGATCGGGCGACCGCCGCAAGCGGCGCCGCATCGAATATCGAAACGTGAGGAAGGATCCATGACCGACGGTCGCGCGCTCCTCGAGCAAGCGAAGGCGCTCCTGCCGCACGCCGTCGCGCCGTACTCCACGTTCCGCGTGGCCGCCGCGCTCGAGGACGCGACGGGCACGGTCCATCCCGGCGTGAACGTCGAGAGCGCGAGCCTGGGGCTGACCCTCTGCGCGGAGCGGAACGCGATCTTCGGCGCGCTCGCGCGCGGGGCGACGCGCTTCGTCCGCATCGCCGTCGCCGCCGACCGCTCGAGGCCGGTACTGCCCTGCGGCGCCTGCCGCCAGGTGCTCCTGGAGCACGCGCCCGATCTCCTCCTCGTGCTCGAGGCGCCCGACGGCGCGGTGGAGGAGGTGCCGCTCCGCGACCTCCTGCCGCGCCCCTTCCTCTCGTGGGATCGCCACCCCTGATCCGTCTCGCGCGGGCCGTCGACGCGACGATCCTCACGCCCTGGGCGACGCCGTCCGAAGTCGCGCGCGTGGCGGAGGAGGCGTGCCGCTACGAGACCGCGGCGGTCTGCGTCCTCCCCTTTCACGTCCGCCTCTGCGCGTCGGTGACCTCCGGCACGCGCGTGGCCGTGGCGGCGGCGAT
>DATIQI010000384.1:0-5284 GCA_035470985.1 Acidobacteriota bacterium | reverse complement strand
GAGGCCGCGTCCTCGGCCTCGCTGAGCTCCACCCGAACCGCGTCGCCGCCCCGCTTCTGCGCGATGCGGCGCCGGGCGTGGTCGGTGAGGATGCGGCGCATCGCCTGGGCGGCGAGTCCCATGAAGTGGGCCCGGTTCTGCCACGACACGGATCGCTGATCGAGCAGGCGGAGGTAGGCCTCGTGGGCCAGCGCCGTGGGCTGGAGCGTGTGGCCGGCCCGCTCGCGGCTCAGATAGCCCGCCGCCAGGCGCCGCATCTCTTCGTAAACGAGCGGGAGGAGCGCGTTCAGCGCGTCCGCATCTCCCTGTCGCCAGCGGAGAAACGTCTGGGTGACATCGGAAGGCGGCGGGGTCCCTCGGCTGGACGCGGGATTGTCCATCGGTGGGAGAAGTATATGCGTGAGCGGATTCGACCGGCAATCGCGCGTTCCTGAGTGGGAACGAGGCTCGGGCGCGGGGTCCGAGCCGAGCGTCTCCGCGCAGGGGGGTTCCGATGCATCGCGCCGTTCGAGTCATCGCGATCCAGGCCGCCGCCTGGATCCTCGTTTCCGCGTCGCTGCCGGCGCCGAGCCACGGCGGTCCCTTCGACAAACTGAAGAAGAAGGTCGAGAAGAAGGCGTCCGAGAAGGCCGACCAGGCCATCGACAGGGCCGGGGAATCCGCGTCCGAACCGGACGCCGAAGCCGGGGAATCCACGGCCGAATCGACGGGCGAGGCGCCGTCGCCGAAGGGGGCCGCCGGGGGGACGGTCTCTTCGGTCTCGACGAAGTTCGACTTCGTGAGCGGCGACAGCGTGCTCTTCTGGGACGACCTCACCCAGGACGAGCTGGGCGAGTTCCCCGCGAAGTGGCGGCTCTCGTCGGGGACCTTCGAGGTCGCCGAGATGAAGGGGGAGCGCTGGATCCGCTGCACCAGCGACGACGGCCATATCCGCATGAAGGTGCCGCCCGCGCTCCCCGAGTACTGGACGCTCGAGTTCGACGTCTACGGAACCGACACGGGCGCCTATCTCACGGTGTCCGCCCAGACCACCAACGGAACCACGGTCTGGGAGGCGACGTATCCGCACAGCGGGAGGAACCTTGCCTTCCGCTGCGGCGACATCTTCTCCACGACTCCCGTCGACGGCGAGCCCGCCGCGAGGCGGCACACGGTCATGTTCATGGCGCGCAAGAACTCGATGAAGGCGTACATGGACCGCGAGCGCCTGGCGAACGTGCCGGACGTGTCCGGGCAGGGGACGCCCGCCGAGTTCGACTTCCGCCTCTGGGCGCCGGGCATGGCCGTGAAGTTGATGATCACGAACGTCCGGTTCGCCGAAGGGTGCCGGCCGGCGAAGGACATGCTCGCCGAAGGGACGCTCGTGACGTACGGAATCCACTTCAAGACCGGCTCGGACGTGGTGGAGGCGGAATCGGCGCCGGTCCTACGCCAGATCGCCGCCTATCTCGAGTCGAAGCCCGACGTGAGGCTGAGGATCACGGGACACACCGACAATGTCGGCAAGCCCGCCGACAATCTCGACCTGTCGAAGCGCCGCGCCGCCTCCGTCGCGGGCGTGCTCACCACTCAGTTCAAGATCGCCGCCGAACGGTTCCAGACCGACGGCAAGGGCGACACGCAAGGCGTCTCGAGCAACGCGAAGCCGGAAGGGCGCGCCATGAATCGGCGCGTCGAGTTCGCGAGGATCGAGGGCTGATTCCGAGTTCGGGCGTCCGGCCCGGGCCATTTCCAGGGGGGCTTCATGATCATGACATCGTCGACCCGGTACTTCGCGCTGCTCGCCACCCTGGCCTTCTTCGCCCTACCGGGGCCGGCCGACGCTCAGATGACCCTGCTGCGAGACGAGCGGGTGCTCCATGCGAGGGCCGAGTATCAGGGCCGGGAGGAAGAAGTCACGCTGACGCCCGATGGGCTCGGATTCGCGTTCGAGAACTACATCGAAGTCACCGCAGTGCTCGAGGAGCCGTGCGAGCCAGGGTCATCGGAAATGTGCACCGTCGGTGGAACCCAGGCCTACGTGGACGAGAACTCCGACTTCTACCCGGCAGGGCTCCAGTTCACCGGTGTCACGCACGGGAGCTGGGGGGGGCCCCCGAGCGGGAGCTACGTGGTCCGCTCCCACGCCCGGTTCGTGTTCCGCATCGACCATCCCTTCATCTACAACTTCAATGCCATGGTGTCGCCCCCGGACACGCCGGCGTTCGGACTCGCCGACGGACACGTGCTGCTCGAAGGTCCGGGGGGCCTGCGGTATTACTACCTGACGAACGGGACCATCTCGGACAGCGCCCGGTTGGGTCCCGGGGAGTACGTGATCGAGGGGCTCTCCTGGGGCGCCGCGTCCGATGAAGCCTTCATCGGCGCCCTCTACTTCGGCCAATGGCTCGTACGCGAACTCCTGGTGCCTCACGTGGCCTACCAGCCGCAGGACGTGACGGTGGGCTGCGGCGGAACGGCCACGTTCTCGGTCGGCCCGTCCGGGGCGCCGGGGAACTTCACCTACCAATGGAGGCGGAATCTCCTGCCCCTCGCGAACGGCGGCCGCATCTCAGGGGCCACGAGTACTTCACTGGTCATCACGAACGCCTGTGACGCCGACTCCGGGTACTACGACGTCATCCTCAACGACGGCGCGGTCGACGAGCCGAGCCGTCTCGCCCATCTCAGCATCTTGGAGGCGACGGGGGTCGAGACGACGGAGCGTGGTCCGGTACGCCTTTTCACGCTGGAAGCCGCGGGGCCCAATCCGTTCCAGGGGGCGACCTCGTTCCGGTACGCCGCCTCGGGAGCGCAACGCGGCTCGATCGCGATCTACAACGTCGCGGGAGCGAAGGTCCGCACCTTGGCCGACGGAATCCTCTCCGGTGCCGGCGCGGTGACCTGGGACGGCCGCACGGCCGGGGGGACGCGGGCCCCGGCGGGGATCTACTTCCTCCGCGCCGAGACCGAATCCGCGCGCGAGAACCGAAAGATCGTGCTCCTCAAGTAGCGGCGGCGGCGAAGATCCGCTTCACGTTCTCCTCCGAGAAATACTCGGCGGGCGACGTGACCCCCGCGTTCACGCGCGCGAACCCGTTCATCGCCTCCCGATTGCCGCGGGCGGCCGCCAGGACCTTCTGCATCTCGGGCGACGGCGGCTCCTGGGTCGCCAGCCCGCACGTGAAGCGGTAGATCGGCATCGCGCGCTGGTCGCGGACGCTCTGGAAGTCGCCCAAGGCTTCGTCGAAGGGACGCGCGCCGCGGAACGATTCGTCGAGGGCTCCGGCGCACGCCTCGGCCTGGCGGAACGCGTCCTGGATCCCCTGCGCGGTGATGAAGTCCTTGTTGTAGCCCGCGTCTCCGATCAGGACCCAGCCCGGTCCGAACGGCTTGCGGAAGTAGTTCGGCACTGCCATGCCGTAGAAGCGGTCCTCGCGCGTCGCGGAGCCGAGCCGCTCGGCGAACGCGGGCGCCATGTCGATCACCCGGTGGTAGTTCCCCTCGATGTCCTTCTTCCTCGCCTCGAACTCCGTGTAGGGCCAGCCGCAGATCACCAGCGTCCAATCGTCGTTCGTGGGCCAGACGGCGAACGAGCAGTACGCCCGGATGTAGGCCTCGAATCGGCCCTCCATCGGGAGCCCGCTCCAGTACGTGTAGTAGGCGGCCAGGATGCGCGGCCTCTCGTGGTACTGCTCGGGTTTCACGGCGCGCGCCAAGGTCGAGTGGAGCCCGTCCGCTCCCACGACGACGCGCGCGCGCTCCGTGACGGACGCGCCGCCCTTCGCGTGCCCGCGGATTCCGGAGACGCGCCCGTCCTCGACGAGGATCTCCTCGACGGTGAATTCCTCGCGCACTTCGGCGCCCGCTTCCGAAGCGGCGTCCACCAGAATCTCGTCGAGCCGCGTGCGGCGAGGCGCGTACGCGACGGGGGAGTCGTCCGTTCCCGGCGACCCCTCGAGCGTGAAGGGCCCGAAGTCGAACGCGTAGGTGTCGATGGGAGGGCACCCGGTCGCGGCGACCTGGTCGAGCAGGCCCCACCGCTTCAGAGCGGCCACTCCGGGCGGGTGGATGAGGTGCGTGGAGACCGTGTCGCTGGGGAAGGCCGCCTTGTCCACGACCAGCGCGCGGTAGCCCTTCCGCGCGAGGAGCATGGCCGTGGGGGACCCGGCGCATCGCGCGCCAAGCACGATCGCGTCGTAGCGGTTCGAGTTCATACGCCCTCCTCGTCTCCGGAGTCCATGAACGCAGGCCGGGCCCGCGGGAATCGTTCGAGCGGAGTCCCAAGCATACCGCTCCGGACGCCGCGCGCCCAACCCCGGCGCTCAGGGGCGCTTCGTGACGGAGCGAGATAAGCGCGAGGGCGCTTCGCGAGACACCGGAATTTTCGCCCGTGTCGCGTGACGCGCCATGCAGGATGCCGCGGGGCGGACCGAAAGGCCGAGGTCCGCAACGGATTCGCGACCTGGGCGTGGCGTTTCCGGGCCAATTCGCCGCGGGGGGTAAACCGGGGCGCGGAACCCTCCGATAGATTCAAGGACCGCTCGGGGGAGCGGCGCTCGTTGGATCCCAGGGAGGTCATCAGTGGTGCGCCCGGCCCGCGCCCGCGCGACGCGAGCCGCGGCGATCCACGCCCCGGAGGAGAATGCTCATGCGCGGAGTTCTCAGAATCGTCATTCCGTTCCTCGTCGTTCCGGGTCTCGTCGGATGCGTGTCGAGTTCGCGGTTCAACCAGCTGAAGGCCGAACAGACGCTCCTCCAGGAGGAGAAGACGACGCTCCAGGGGCAGACCGCCCAGCTCGCCGCGGACAACGCGAAGATGAAGGAGGAGATCGAGAGCCTCCAGATGGAAGCCCGGCAGCTCGCCGCCCAGCGCGACTCGGTCCGGCAGACCCACTCCGCGACCGTCTCGCAGTACGACGCGGTCGTGAGCCAGCTCTCGAAGGAAGTGACCAAGGGGAATCTCCAGATCCGCCAGTACAAGAACATGCTCACGGTGGACGTCGCGGAGAAGATCTTCTTCGCTTCGGGGAGCGCCGTCGTGAAGCCGAGCGGCCAAGAGGTCTTGAAGAAGGTCAGCAGATCGTGATAAATGTACGCGCCACAATTGCCACATTCGACTTCATCGTCCGCTGGCGGGGAAGTGAGGCTTGTGGGCATAAATGGATTGTATCAAATATCAGTAGAAAACCCCTCAGTGGGTCGTTTTGAAGGGTGTACAATATTCCAACATCTCAAATAGGAGTCAGTCCATGCCCATCACCCTCGACGGTTCATCCCTTACGATCGAAAAGGTCGTTGCAAT
>DATIQI010000383.1:0-1637 GCA_035470985.1 Acidobacteriota bacterium | reverse complement strand
GGGGACGTCGTCGTGGTCCGCCGGGCGCGCCGGGCGGAGAACGGAGAGACGGTGGTGGCGGTCGTGGACGGCGACGCCACCCTGAAGCGGTTCCATCGCGCGGGGGCGGGCGTGGTGGAGTTGAGGCCCGCGAACGCGGCGCTCGCGCCGCTTCGTGTCGCCGCCGATCGCGTGGAGATCCGCGGCGTGTTGGTCGGACTCTTGCGCCGGTATTCGTAGGGCCGCGCGGCCCTCGAGGGGGAAGCGATGAACGATCGAGAATTCCTGCGCCACACCGTGGCGACGCTCGCCTATCGAGCCGCGAAGACGATGCGGGGCGCGCCCGAGTCGTTCGCCGGCTTCCTCGCGCCGGGCGCGGGGAGAACGCCGGTCGAGATCGTCGCGCACATGGGCGACCTCTTCGACTGGGGGCTCTCCATGGCGAAGGGGGAGGGGAAGTGGAACACGGCGACTCCACAGGCGTGGGACGCCGAGTGCGCGCGCTTCTTCGCGGCCGTGAAGGCGTTCGACGACGCGCTCGCGTCGGGCGAGCCCTTGGGCTACGAGCTGACGCGCCTCTTCCAGGGCCCCGTGGCCGACGCGCTGACGCACACGGGGCAGTTGGCGATGTTGCGGCGGCTCCACGGCGCCCCGATGAAGGGCGAGAGCTACAACCGCGCCGACATCGTGACGGGCCGCGTCGGGGCGGATCAGACGCCGGCGAATCCCAAGTTCGAGTTCGACTAGCGGGAACGGACGGGAGAAGGCTCCGGGCGCTGTCCTCGCCTTCGCTTCGCGAAGGCTCCGGAGGCGCCCTCCGCCTTCTCCCGCCCGTTCCCTCCACCCGAGTCGCCATGGAAACCACCATCCTTCACGTCGCCATCGATTCGTTCGCGATCCAGGCGGAGCGGCTCCGCTGTCCGAAGCTCGTGGGACGCCCTGTCGCGCTCGCGCCGGGCGATTCGCCGCGTCCGCGCGTGCTGGCGGTCTCGCGCGAGGCGCGCGCCGCGGGCGTGACGCCCGGCACGCCGCTCGTCGTGGCGCGGCGGCTCTGCCGGGACCTCGTGCCGCTTCCGCCCGACCGCGATCTCTACGCCGGGCTCGGCGACTCCATCCGCGCGCGGCTCGCGCCCTACGCGCCGCCGGGCGACGCCGGGGCCTACGGGGGCCCGGCGGGCGCCGCGGGCGCCGGGGCGCCCTACGGCCGCTTCGTCCTCGACCTGACCGGCGTGGCGCGGACGCACGACGCGACCCGCGATCGCGCCGCGCGCGCGGGGCGCGAGGTGGAGCGGGCGTTCGGGCTCCACCCCACGCTCGGGCTCGCGGCGACGCGGCTCGTGAGCGGGATCGCGGCGCGCGTCCTCGCGCCCGACGGAGAGCTCCTCGACGTGCCGGCGGGGAGCGAGGAGGCGTTTCTCGCGCCCCTCTCCGCGCGCGTCCTCCCGTCGTCGCGGATCGCCGCGGCGTCGTCACGCCTCGATCTCCTGAACCTCCGGGCCGTGCGCGACGTGCAGGCCCTCACCACGATGCAGCTCCACGCCGCGTTCGGCGCGCTGGCGGCGCTCCTCTGGCGCGAGGCGCGCGGCCTCGACACGGCGCCGCTCCGCGCCGTCGAGCCGCCGCCGACGGCCGTCGCCGAGGAAACGCTCGGCGCCGAA
>DATIQI010000382.1:0-17526 GCA_035470985.1 Acidobacteriota bacterium | reverse complement strand
CGCGCTGCGCGCGGGCTGCGGGGGCGACCTGCGGGATCGCCCGTCTGTCCCCTCCCAACGACAACGGCAGTCGGATCGTGAGCGGGATCGGCGATACCGGAGGCAAATGGCGAAGCGAGGGATGGAGCCGCGGGGTCCATGCGGCTGATCGACGAGTTCCACCGTGGGTGAGGCGGGAGGGCGGGGCGAAGCCGGAGGTCGCCCCGCAGCCCGCGCGCAGCGCGGGCGAGGATAGCGACCGGAGGCTTCGCCCCGCCCTCCCGCTAACACCGAATGAAGCGGACTACGAGCCGGAAGCCTTGCGCGCCAGAACCCGCTCCGCGGCCCGCAGCACGTCCGGAGCCTTGATCCCGAACGCCGCCATCAGCTCCTCCGGCTTCCCCGATCGTCCGAAGCGGTCGTGGACCGCGACGAACTCCACCGGCGCCGGGTGGCGGCGGACGACGACCTCGGCGACCGCGCCGCCGAGCCCGCCGTGGACCTGGTGCTCCTCGGCGGTCACGACGGCGCCGCACTCGCGGGCCGCCCTCGCGATCGCCTCTTCGTCGAGCGGCTTCAGGGTGTGCACGTTCAGGACGCGGGCCTGCACGCCGCGCGCGGCGAGTTCCTCGGCCGCCACGAGCGCCTCGTAGACCATCACGCCGCAGGCGATGATGGCCAGGTCGTTCCCCTCCCGCATCACGTTCGCCTTCCCGATCACGAACGGCGTCTCGGGGGTCGTGACGACGGGAACCGACTCGCGGCCGAATCGGAGGTAGTAGGGATGCGGGTCGGCGGCGATCGCGATCGTGGCCTTCTTCGTCTCCCAGTAGTCGCACGGGACGATCATCCGCATGTTCGGGATGGAACGGATGATCGCGATCTCCTCCATCGCCTGGTGCGTGGCTCCGTCGGGTCCGACGCTGATGCCGCCGTGCGCGCCTCCGATCTTCACCGGCAGGTCGGAGTAGGCGACCGTGACGCGAATCTGGTCCGCCGCCCGGCACGAGGCGAACGCGCCGTAGGTCGCGAGGAAGGGGATCTTCCCGACCGCCGCGAGTCCGGCCGCGACGCAGACCATGTTCTGCTCGGCGATCCCGACCTGGACGAAGCGGTCGGGAAACCGTTCGGCGAAGAAGGTGACGTTCGTGGAGCCCGAGAGGTCGCCCACCAAGACGACGATCCTCGGGTCCTTCTCGCCCAGCTCCACGAGACCGTGTCCGAAGCCCTCGCGGGTCTTCTTCATCTCCGGCTTCGCGAGCGAAGGCGCGGCGCCCGAGCCGGGCGAGGCGGTCGGAGGGGCCTGGCTCATGACGCTCCGTTCGCGGAGGGCGCGACCGCGGCGACGCCGTTCCGGCGAAGGCGATCCGTCCACGCCTCGAGGGAGGTTCCCATCTCGCGCAGCGCCTGATCGGCCTGCTCCTTCGTCGGGGGCACGCCGTGCCACCGATAGTCGTCTTCCATGTACGAGACGCCTTTCCCCATCACCGTGTGCGCGAGGACGACGCTCGGCCGCCCCCGCTCCGCGCGCGCGGCCGCGAAGGCCTGCAGGAGGCTCGGAATGTCGTGCCCGTCGGCTTCGATCACGTTCCAGCGGAACGCGCGCCACTTGTCGGCGAGCGGCGCGATCCCCATCACGTCCTCCACGTCGCCGTCGATCTGCTTGCGGTTGTAATCGATGACGGCGCAGAGGTTGTCCAGCTTGTAGTGGGCCGCGAACATGGCCGCTTCCCAGATCTGCCCCTCCTGCTGCTCGCCGTCCCCCATCACGCAGTAGACGCGGCGCGCCGAGCCGTCCATGCGCGAACCGAGGGCCATCCCGCACGCGACCGAGAGCCCCTGACCGAGCGACCCGGACGAAACCTCGATTCCGGGGGTGTCGTGCTTGCTGGGGTGCCCCTGCAGGTGCCCCTCGAACTTCCGGAAGTGGAGCAGGTCGGCCAGCGGGTAGTAGCCCCGCTCCGCCATCAACGAGTAGATGACCGGCGTGACGTGTCCGATCGAGAACTGCCAGAGGTCTCGGTCGGGCGCGTCGAGCCGGTCGGGCGCGAGGTTCATCTCGTGGAAGAAGAGAACGGTCCCGAAGTCGGCCGTGGAGAGCGGGCCGCCGCTGTGTCCGCTCTGGGAGTGCGCGAGGAGCGTGACGATGTCGCGGCGCACGTGGAGCGCGCGCTCGCGAAGCTGCTCCACGCTGAATTCGAGGCGAGGCATGCTCGGGAATCCCCCTGGGTCCTGCGATCGTCACGGTGACGGACGCGACGGGCGCCACCGGCGCCGCGACCGCGCTTCAGCCTCATAACGCTAGCGAAGCCCGCCGCGCCGGGCAAGGCCTTTCCCCGACGGGCGGCCCTACGCGTTCACGTAGCGGCGGTGCTCGGGCTCGGGGATCTTCCCCGCGCGAAGCGCCGCGGCGATCTCCTCGATGCCGTCGCGAACGCGCCGGCTCGCGCGGAATCCCCAGAGCCGCTCGATCCGGTCGAACGAGACGCGGTACGTCCGCGGGTCGGTCGCCTCCGGTTCCAGGCGGACCCGCACGCCGGGGACGGCGCGCTCGTACTCCTCCTTCAGATCGCGCAGCTGGTAGTTCTCGAGATTGTCGCCGACGTTCAGGATCGGCTCCCCCTCCAGCGGCAGCGCTTCCGCCATCGCCAGCTCCAGCGCGCGCGCGATGTCCGCCACGTGGACGAACGGGCGCCACTGCGATCCGCCGAAGATGGAGATCGCGCCGTCGCGCACGGCGCGCAGGGTGAGGAGGTTGACGACCAGGTCGAAGCGCATCCGGGGCGAGAGTCCGTACACGGTGCCGAAGCGGAGGATGACCGGTTCGAAGCCCGAGGGTCCCTCGGTCTCGAGGATCCCGACTTCCGCGTGGCGCCTCGTCTCGGCGTAGAGGGAGAGCGGCCGGACCGGACTCGCCTCGTTCAGGAGCTCGTTTCGCCCTTCGCCGTACACGCTGCACGTGGAGGCGAAGACGAAGCGCCGCACCCCGAGCGCCGCCGCGCGCCGCGTCAGGGAGACGGTGGCGGTCCAGTTCGTCTGCACCGCGACCTCCTCGTCCAACGCGCACGCCTTGTCGCCGACGATCGCCGCCAGATGGACGACCGTGTCGCAGCCGGCCAGGATCTCGTCGTGCGTGCGGGGATCGCGAAGATCCAGGGTGCGTATCTCCAGCCGCTCCTCGTCCTCCAGGCCGACGAGCCCGTGGGCGCCGTGGAGCATCCGGTCCACGACGCGGACGCGCTCCCCCTTCGCGAGGAGGCCGCGCACCAGGACCGCGCCGATGTAGCCGGCCCCGCCGGTGACCAGCACGGGCGCGCGGCTCACCGCCGCCTCAGGAGATAGAGGTGATGGTCCGCGGCCGCGCGCGCGAGCCCGTCGCGGGTGCGGAGCGCGCGATCCCAGACGGCGGCGCGCTCCACGAACGCGCCCGTCGTATCGGCCGCGCGCGTCGCGTCGGAAAGGAGCCGCGCGGCGTGGCGCTGCATCGAGTAGAGCGCGTTCGACCCGAGGCACTCGGCGTCGAACCAGTTCTTCGCCTCGGCCAGGATCGCCTCCTCGTCCACGACCGCGCAGAAGTACCCGTTCTCCCGCTGGACGCCGACCCGGTGGGGGTTGTCCCCCGGGTCGCCCAGGAAGCGGCTCCGCGCGTTGTTCAAGACGAGGGCGAGCCGCCCCCCGGTGCGAAGGGTCCGAGCGGCCTCGCGAAGGGTGCGGCTCCGCGCGGGAGGCGGGAGGTGCTCCAGGAGTCCGAGGCAGACGATCACGTCGAACGACCGGTCCCGGTACGGAAGCGCGTCGGCGCGATGCCGAACGGGGTCGTAGCGCCGGTCGGGGACGCCCGCGGCGCGAAGCCGGCTCCGAAGCCGCTGGAGCATGCCGGGAGCGAAATCGCCGCAGACGAGCCGGCCGGCCCGCGGTGCGAGCCGCGCGGAGACCCGGCCGACGCCGGCGCCGAGATCGAGCACGCGCGCCGAGGCGAGATCGCCGAGCGATTCGAGGAGCAGCCCGGTTTCCCAGTCGTCGTAGGCTCGATTCACGGAGGGGGGCTCGCCGAGGCTCAGCACGGCGGCCAGCTCGTCGCCCCGTTCGTGCCGGGGCCCGCTCCAGTAGTCGGCGGCGCGGCGCGGGTCGTAGGTCACGAGCCGTCCCCGTTCCTCGAGTGGACGGGGGGGCGCGGCTTCGCTAGGATGGTCCGCGGTCGATCGGTCGTGACTCGGTCACGGCCGCGGCAGGATCCCGCAACCGTGGAGGCAACGCGATGGTCGAGAGCGCCGAGCTCGTCAGCAATCCCGCCGTGGAGTGCATGCGCTGCGGCAAACTGTTCGGTCCGAACCAGATCTTCCATCTGAAAGAGGACCCCCGCCGCTCCTATCTCCGGTGCCAGCATTGCGGCGCCAAGAACGAAATCCGCTCCGAAGAGCGCTTCCTCATTCGCCTCATCGGGATCATCCCCGAGCCGCAGGCCTCGCGCCCCGGCGCGTAGCGATTCCGAGTCAAAAAGTCGGGTCCCCTCCCCTCGCGGGAAGGGGACCCAAGGTGTGCCCGGGGCGAGATTTGAACTCGCACGGGGGTTACCCATACGCCCCTCAAACGTACGTGTCTACCAGATTCCACCACCCGGGCGAAGCACGTGCAGGTACCGCTGAAGCGTTCTACCGACCGCCGCCGGTGCCAGGAGTCGCGGGCGTCGCGGGCGCCACCGGATCGGTCTGCGCGCCGCCGGGGGCCGCCGAACCGTCCGTGGCCGGAGCGCCGGTCGCGGGCGGCTGCGTCGCCGGAGCGCCCGGGGCCGTCGTTCCCGTCCGCTCGCCGGCGCGTCTCCGCGCCTCCTCTTGGATCAGGCTGCTTCCCGACAGGGCGCCGCGCGTCTGGGCGACCCCGAGCGTGAGCGACGTCAGGAAGAAGATGACCGCGAGCACGGTCGAAGCCCGGCTCAGGAACGTCGCGGCGCCGCGGCCGCCGAAGAGAGTCTGGCTCGATCCCCCGCCGCCGAACGCGCCGGCCAGCCCGCCCCCCTTGCCCGACTGGAGCAGGATGGAAACGGTGAGCGCGACGCAGGCGATGATGTGGATGGCCGTCACGATGGCGAACAGGAACGAGGGCATGGTCTACTCGCGATCCTCCGAGGGACGACGAAACTGCGAACCCGAGTGAAGGAGCCTACCACCTCGGCCCGGGAGGGTCAATGCGGCGTCCGCTGGGCGTCGAGCGCCCCGGCGATCGCCAGGAACGACTCCTCCTTCAGCGACGCTCCCCCGACCAGGAACCCTCCGACGGCCTCGATCCTCGCCAGCGCGACGGAATTCTTGGGATCGACGCTCCCGCCGTAGAGGACCGGCGTTTCGGAGTGGCCCCTGCGTCCCGCCGCGGCGATCTCCTCCTCCACCCAGCCGTGTGCCTCGGCGACCTCTTCGATGGACGCCACCACCCCCGTGCCGATCGCCCAGACCGGCTCGTAGGCGACGAGGAGCGGCGCGCGCGGTGACGCTCCTTCCAGCGCGCGCCGGATCTGCCGTCCGAGGATGTCGCGCGTCTCGCGCCGCTCCCGCTCCGCCAGGGTCTCGCCGACGCAGAGCACCGGAGTCAGCCCCGCGCGCCACGCCGCCTGGAGCTTCTGGCGGACCAGCGCGTCGCTCTCGCAGAAGAGTCGGCGGCGCTCGGAGTGTCCGACGAGGAGGTACTCCGCGCCCGCGTCCTTCGCCTGCTCGGCCGCGATCTCGCCCGTGAAGGCTCCCTTCGGCTCGGGGTGGCAGTTCTGAGCGCCGAGGCGCGGGTCGTCGGCCCTCCGGACGCCGGCGAGCGCGTGGAGCGCCGTCGCCGGCGGAAAGACGAGGAACGAGACCGACTCGTGGCGCCGCGCGCCCTCGGCCACGGCGGCGAAGAGCGTCCTCGCCTCCGCGACGCCGAGGTTCATCTTCCAGTTGCCGGCGAGGATTCGCTTCATGTTCGTGGCCGGGGCGCGCGGCCGGTCAGGCCCGCGCCGCCGGTTCTCCCTCGAGCGCCGCGACGCCCGGAAGGGTCCGCCCCTCCAGGAACTCCAGGGACGCGCCGCCGCCGGTCGAGCCGTGCGTGATCTGCGACTCGAGGCCGGCCTTGTGGACCGCGGCCAGCGAGTCGCCCCCTCCGACGACCGTGAAGGCGCCCCGCTTCGTCGCGCGCGCCACTTCCTGCGCCACGCCGAGCGTTCCCGCGGCGTACGCCGGGACTTCGAAGACGCCCATGGGACCGTTCCAGACGATCGTCCGCGCCTCGGCCAGGGCGGCCGCGACGGCCTCCAGCGACGCGGGACCGATGTCCACGCCCGCGCGGTCCTCGGGGATGGCGTTCACCGGCACGACCGTCCCGGCGTCGGCGCCGGTGATGTCCGCCGCCACCCGGCAGTCGACCGGCAGGAGGATCTTCGCGGCGTCGGGGCCCGCGAGGATGGAGCGCGCCATCTCGACGCGATCCTCCTCCACGAGCGAGGTCCCGACGGCGATTCCCTTCGCGCGGAGGAACGTGAACATCATGCCGCCGCCGACGATCAGGCGGTCGACGCGCGGGAGGAGGTTCGCCAGCACGTCGATCTTTCCCGAGATCTTCGCTCCGCCCAGGATGGCGACGAACGGCTTGGCCGGCGCGTCGAGGAGGCGGCCGAGGGCGGAGAGTTCCTTCTCCATCAGGAAGCCCGCGGCTCGGTCGGCCACGTGGTGCGTGATCCCCTCGGTGGAGGCGTGGGCCCGGTGCGCCGCGCCGAACGCGTCGTTCACGTAGGCGTCCGCCAGCCGCGCGAGGCTCCGGCTCAGATCGGGGTCGTTCTTCTCCTCCCCCGGCTCGAAGCGGAGATTCTCGAGGAGGAGCACCTCCCCGTCCCGCAGCGCCGCCGCGGCGGCCTCGGCTTCCGCGCCGACGATGTGCTCGGAGAACGCCACCGGGGCGCGGAGGAACTGCTCCAGCCGCGCCCGGACCGGGCGAAGGCTCTGCTTCGGATCGCGCTTCCCCTTCGGGCGCCCCAGGTGGGAGGCCACGATCAGGCGCGCCTTCTTCTCGATCAGGTAGCGCAGCGTCGGGAGCGTCTCCACGATGCGCGTGTCGTCCGCGACGGAGCCGTCGGCGCCGAGCGGCACGTTGAAGTCGACCCGGACGAAGACGCGGCGGCCCGCGGCCTCGAGCGATCGGATCGTTCGGAATGCCATGACGTCCTCCTTAGGAGCGTCCGAGGAGCAGGAGCGCGTCCACCATGCGGTTCGAGAAGCCCCACTCGTTGTCGTACCAGGCGAGCACCTTCACGAAGCGGTCGCCGGAGGCCATGGTGAGCGGCGCGTCGAAGACGGCGGAGTGCGGGTTGCCGACGATGTCCGAGGAGACGATGGGGTCCTCGGAGTACTGGAGAATCCCCTTCAGGCGGGCGCCCGCGGCCGCCCGCATCGCGTCGTTCACGGCCGCGGCGGACGCCGGCTTCGCGGTCGCGAGGGTCACGTCGATGAGCGACCCGTTCGAGACGGGAACGCGGACCGCGACGCCGTCCAGCTTTCCCTGGAGCGACGGGATCACGAGCCCGATCGCCTTGGCGGCGCCGGTGCTGGTCGGGATCATGGAGAGGGCCGCCGCGCGCGCCCTGCGGAGATCCTTGTGCGGGGCGTCGTGGACGCGCTGATCGCTGGTGTAGGCGTGCACGGTGGTCATGAGGCCGCGCTCGATCCCGAAGGAAGCGTCGATCACGGAGAGGACCGGCGCGAGGCAGTTGGTCGTGCAGGAGGCGATGGAGACGACCTGGTGCTTCGCGGGATCGAACGTCTGCTCGTTCACGCCGAAGACGAACGTGGCGTCGGCCCCCTTGGACGGCGCGGAGACGAGCACCCGCTTCGCGCCCGCCTGGAGGTGGACCGCGGCCTTCTCGCGGTCGGTGAACTTCCCCGTGCACTCCAGCACCACGTCGGCGCCGAGGTCCTTCCACGGGAGCGCGGCGGGATTGGTCTCGCTGAGGCAGCGAATCGAGTCGCCGCCCACCTTCAGGCCGCCGCCCGCCGCTTCGACCCGCTCCGGCCACGCGCCGTGGATCGAGTCGTACATGAAGAGATGCGCCAGGGTCTTCGCGTCGGTGACGTCGTTCACCGCCACGAAATCGATCCCCGCGTTCCGTTTCAGGGCCGCGCGGACGACGAGGCGCCCGATCCGGCCGAATCCATTGATGGCGACGCGCACGAAAGCCCCCTTCCTAGCTGAAAAAGACCCGGGCCGTCTCGTAGAGCTCCGGTCCCACGGTCTTGATGGATCCCACCGCTTCGGAGAGCGGGAGATCGACGATTTGCGTTCCGCGGATGGCGACCATGCGGCCGAATCCCTTCCGGGCCACGAGATCGACCGCCGCCACCCCGAATCGGGACCCCAGCACGCGGTCGAACGCCGTCGGCGATCCTCCGCGCTGGATGTGCCCGAGGACGGTGTAGCGGCTTTCGAATCCCGTGACGGCCTCGACCCGCTCCGCGATGGTCGGGGCGATGCCGCCGAGGCGCACGTGCCCGAAGGCGTCGCGCTTCTCCCCGGGGACGAAGAGCGGCGACCCGTCGTGGTCGGTGACCTGGGCCCCCTCGGCCACGACGACGATGCTGAAGCTCCGGCCCCGCGCGTGACGCCGGGTGACGACGTCGCAGATCTCCCGCAGCGTCGTCGGGAACTCCGGAATCAGGATGAGATCGGCGCCCCCGGCGATACCCGACTCGAGCGCGATCCACCCGGCGTGGCGGCCCATCACCTCCACCACCATGACGCGGTCGTGCGACTCGGCCGTCGTGTGGAGCCGGTCGATCGCCTCGGTCGCGATGGCGAGGGCCGTGTCGAACCCGAACGTGTAGTCGGTCCCGTTCACGTCGTTGTCGATGGTCTTCGGGACGCCCACGATCGGAAGCCCCGCGAGCGACAGCTTGTTCGCCGCGCCGAGGGTGTCCTCTCCCCCGATCGCGATGAGCGCGTCGAGGCCGTGCGTCGCGAACGCGGCCCGGATCTTCGCCTCGCCGCCCGGCTCCTTGTAGGGATTGGTGCGAGACGTGCCGAGGATGGTGCCGCCGCGCGGCAGGATTCCCGCCACGTCGTCGAGCTCCATCTCGTCCACTTCATCCATCAGGAGGCCGCGCCAGCCGTGCCGCACGCCGAGAACCGACCAACCGTGGGAGCGCATGGCGCGCTTCACGACGGCCCGGATCACCGCGTTCAGTCCGGGACAGTCGCCGCCCCCGGTCAAGACACCGATGCGCATGACGACCTCACAGCGAAGACATCAGATTAACTCATTGCTTGAAATAGACTTAGAGCGCTCGATTCTAGGGACCGTCGGAGGCGAAGTCAAGGGGATCGAAGGGACCGCGATCGGGGCTCAGCGCGTCCCCAGCGTGGAGGAATAGCGGAGGATGTACTCGCCGTAGCCCTGGTCGTCCACGAAGACGAACTTCAGCGAGCTGCCCGTCTCGCTGAGTCCGCGCCGCGGGACGATCTCCTGGCCCCGCAGGTGGTACGTCCAGACCTCGAACGGACGCTCGTCCACGACGCCGGACTCGCGCTTCGTCAGCCGGCGCTCCGACTCGGTCGGGATCTCCCCGCCGAGGGAGCGGCTGAGCGTGTTGTCGTTCACCGGGAGCCGCTCCATCCGAATCTCGTCGGGCTCGCCGTACCGGATGTAGATCCGGCCCCGGTCGGAGAACATGCCGCGCTGGAAGACCGTGTAGTTCACGTTCGCGTGGCGGACGCGGCGCCGGAATTCCAGGTACGCCTCGTTCTCCGCGGTCTCCGGGGTCGGGTCGACCGACCGCCAGAGTTCCTGGAGCCGGGCCTCCTTCGTGCCGAGCGGGAGCGACTCGAACGCCAGAGCCTCCTCGGCCGAGAGGAGGACCCGCGCCTCCACCTCGTAGATGTCGCTCGCGAAGGGGGCCCACGACGCGGCCGTCCACAGAATGTCGATCTCGGTCGCGGTTGAGGTCGCCCGGGAGCCCGCGTCGGACGACTCGAGCCCGAACCAGAGCCGGTAGTGCCCCGCGGCGAGCCGCGAAACGTCGACGGCCACGGCGTGCGGCCAGGCCGATCCCTCCGTCACGCGGAGCGAGTCGAGCGAGGTGAAGACCGTGTCCCCCGCCGTGCCGATGAGGTGCGAGGTGAGCCGGTAGGAGCGCCCTTCCGGGGGAGGCGGCGTGTCGTAGATCTCGTAGTAGGCGGAGCAGACGTCCTGATAGAGCCCGTAGGCGCCGCTCGGCTGCGGCAGGACCTCGTACGGACCCTTCGCGAAGCGCGGAACCTCCACGTCGGTGGAGATCGTCCAGGCGGGCAGGACGCCGCTCATCGCGGGGCTCTGGAAGAGCCAGGCGCCGAGATCGACCTCCCCCTCCACCGTGCCCTGGCGCTTCTCGTTCTTCATCGAGTAGACGAGGCCGCGCCGCGGGACGCTCAGGTCCTCCACCAGGACCTTGAAGCGGTAGACGCCTTGCGGCGCGGCGAGGCCGACCGTGTAGATCTCCCCCAGGAGCGAATCGGTCGCGACGCCGAGCTCGGTGATCTGGACCCGGGCCTCCTCTCGCCGCTTCGCGATGGACTTCCCCGCGCGGTTCTTCAGCTCGACCGTGAGCCTCAGTTTCGCCTCGTAGACCGAATCGACGGGCAGGAACTTCATTTGGTCGTACGGGACGCGGATGGAGAATTCGGCCCGCCCCTGGTTCGCTTCGTGCCGGAACGGAACCGCGCGGGCGTGGAACCGGAGGTCGCCGCGCGAGGCGTTTCCGACCTGCGCGCGGGGCGGGTCGGCGGCGTCCGCCCGTAGCGGAAGGGCCAGGAACACGACGAGGGTGGCCAGGAAGAGGCCACCCTCGAATCGCGCGTACCGGCGCGTCACAGGAACTCGGTCTCCGTGCGGGCGGAGCCTCGCGGCGCGCGTAGGATCAGAACCCGATGTTGACCGACACCCGGTGCGCCGCCGACAGATACTTCAGGTCGCTGTACGCGTAGTCGAGCCGCGCGACCGACGACTTCACCAGGGTCAGCGGGAACTTCACGCCGAAGCCGGCGGTCAGTCCCTCGGTGTCGTAGTTCATCTTGTAGCCGCCGCGCAGGAAGAGGTAGTCGCGGAACGAGTACTCGGCGCCCAGGTTCAGCTTCTCCGAGTTGTCCGGCGGGTGCGTGAATTCGGCCGCCGCGAGGAGCCGGCTCTCGCCCTGCTGCAGCATGCTGAACGAGCCGCCGACGCGGAAGAAGACCGGCATCTTCACGCTCTCCTCGATGAACGTCATGTCGCTCCCGATGTTCTGGATGGACATGCCGATCTTCGCCCCGAGCACGCCGATGTCGTAGAGCGTGCCGAAGTCGAACGTGGTCGACTTTCCCGTGATGTCGTCGAGTCCCGTCTGCACGTAGTTCACGCTGAGGCCGGCGGAGAACTTGTCGGTCAGCGACCGCGCGTACGTGAGTCCGTACGCCCACTCGCCGGCGTCGAACGTCTCCCCCGTGCCGTCCGGGAGGTACGTGGTGCGCACCTTGTCCCGGCTCATCGTGAGCGCCCGGACGTTCACGCCGAACATGCCGGGGATCCACTTCACGCCGAAGACGTACGCCACCTGGTCGAAGAGGATTTCGGCCGGCCACGCCGTGTGATTCAGCGTGATGGTCTGGCCCGAGAGCCGGGCGATCCCCGCCGGGTTCCAGTAGACGGCCGTCGCGTCGTCGGCGATCGCCACGTAGGCGTCGCCCATGGCCGCGGCCCGCGCGCCGACGCCGATCTTCAGCGACTGGCCGCCGAGGGTACCGACCTTTTCGAAGATCTGCGCTCCCTCGGCGTGAAGCGGGAGCAGCAGAACCATGACGATGGCGAGCGCGATTCTCACGAAGATCCTCCTCGGTTGGCCCGTGGAACGACGGGTCGCTCCGGCCGGCCTCATCGAATGATGACGAATTTGCCGATTTCCTTGCCCAACTCCGTATCCACGGAGAAGAGATAGATGCCGCTCACGATCTTCTGCCCGTTGCGCGAGATCAGATTCCAGGGAACGGACCCCGTCCCCTGGTAGACCGCGTCCTTGCCGTACTGGAGATCCTCGGGGGCGGCGCCGTCGAACGGGAGTTCCCGGACGAGGTCGCCGGCCAGGGAGTAGATCCGGATGGTCCCCTTCGTGCGCGGGAGGTTCATGAACGTCACCTTCGTGCCCGACGGGTCCTCTTCGCGCGGAACGAGATCCCACTCGCTCCGGGCCTTGTACGGATTCGGCACCACGAACACGTTCTCCTGGTCGTTCTGGGAGTCGCCGCGCGGATAGACCACTTGAACGTTCTGCGCGCTCGGGTTCGAGACGAGCACGACGTCCTGCTCCGCGGTCGCCCCGGGGACGATGGAGACGGGGACGATCGAGTAGAAGTAGGGGAAGCCGTTCAGCACGTTGGTGTCGACGTAGCTGTACCGCCCCACCGCGAAGAGCGTGTCGGACTCGACGTAGAGGGTGTCCGGATCGACGGCGCGCGCGATCGGGTCCCACTTCACGTTCACGTTCTGCGTGAGCACGATCGGGGCCGACGGGTCGATCAACTCCCCGAGCGGCCGCGCGGGGGTTCCCTTCGGATCGATGCGCCACTCGCCCAGGAGCGACCAGAGGTCGCGCGCGGGGCCGTTCGTGCCGAGCGGGCGATCCCATCCCGCGGCCTTGTAGACCCGGTACCCGACGAACTCCTTCAAATTGCCTCGCTGGGCGTCGCGCACCAGTTCGGCGAAGTTGTTCCACTTCAGCGTCACCTTCCGATCGCCCGGGAAGAACCACGCCGAGACGCGCGTGGAGTCCCTCTGCGTCCGGTAGATGTCGAGGAAGTCCCGCGGCTCCGCGTTTCCGTCGAGACCCAGGAACACGGGGGCCGGTAGCGGCGCCGCCGCGACCCAATTCACGAGCCGTTCTCGTCCTCCCTGCCCCGTATTCACGTTGCAGTCGAGATCGACGTAGACGCAGTTGTTGCCCACCGGGACGTTCACGGTGTCCGCGCTGGCGCAGTGGGTCGTCGGAAGACCGCCCGGCGTGGACGGCGGATCGACGCAGACGAACTTGCCCTGCTGCTGCGCATCGCACGACTGGAGCGGGTCCCACGGCTGGAGCCCGTCGTACTCCTCGAACCCGGGGCCGCTCGGGATGGCGGACCAGAAGCGGACCCGGCAGACCGACGACTCGGGAATCTGATAGACGAACGTGACGCCCGTCGGCGACCGGAGGCAGGTCTCCTTGCCGCACTGGCCGGTGAGCCCGTCGCCGTCCAGGTCGGTGTAGAGCCCGTCGAAGACCTGCTGCGCCGCGATGGCGTTCTCGACCAACGTTCCGCCGGCGCCGATGCTGAACTGGGTGTCGCCGAGGCCGAGGCCCATGACCCAGCCGACCGAGACGGTGAGCGTCGACTCGGGGAGCAGCGTCCGGAAGGGGCCGGTCGCCATGATGAAGCGGTAGTCGAGCGGACGGCTCGACCGGATCTCGCCCAGGACCTGCGGGTTCAGCGTCGGATCGGTCATGAGCTGATAGCGCTGGGCGTCGTTCTCCGGGTCGCCGCCCGCGGCGAACGGAGCGCCGGATCCGGAGAAGAACTTGTACGAGGTGATCCCCACCGAGCGCGGCGCGAGCACGCCGCTCGGATCGGTCGTGTGGTTCAGGAACATGCCGCCGAAGTAGCCGGGGACGTCCCCGCCCTTGTTCTCCTGGGGCTTGTTCGGATCGTCGGGGTTGTCGTAGGTGTACCCCATCTGGATCTTCCGCTTCACGACCTCGCCGCTCGCCCCGATGTAGGTGATCTCGCGATTGATGAGGCCGACCTGGTCGTCCAGGAAGTACTGCGGCACGGCGCGGCTGCCCACGTCCGGGTCGGCGAAGATCGCGACCATGACGTTGCGGATGGTGCGTCCGCTGATGTTCGTGATGGCGTAATCCATCCCGACGAAGTCGTTCTGGCCCGGCGTCGCCCACGAGTAGGAGGTCTGGCGAACCCGCAGGCCGAGCGGGACGTGCTCCGGGAACTGCTGGCGCGTCTGCGGGATGTTGTCGTAGTACTCGCAGGAGAGCATCTGCTGGCCCACCGCGGAGTAGTCCTCGTCGCAGAGCCCGTCGAGGTCGTCGTCCTTCCCGTTCAGGAAGTCCTCGTCCACCTGGCCGTCCCCGTCGTCGTCGGGATCGACGCTCGCGGAGATGATCCGGCTCCCGTTCGGGATCCCCTCGTAGGCCTCGCGGACGTCGGCGATATTGTCGATCGTCACGTTGGCGCAGGGGTTCTCCGGAAGCAGCTCCGGCGAGAACTCGCGCTCGTAGGCGGCCGTCGTGACGTGCGGGATGCCGCTCGCGTCGAGCGCCCCGATCCAGAGGCCGGCCGCGTAGAGGTAGTCGTGTCCCGACCCGGCCGGCCACTCGGCCGACGGGACGGTGGTGAGCGCGGGGTTCGACTGGTTGCCCGTCTCCCCGATGTTCGTGATCTGGAGCTGGAGACGGCCGACGTTGTGGACGAACTTACCGTCGAGCCGGAAGATCTTGTGCTGATTCCGCGGGTCGTCCGGATAGACGCCCACGGGCTCGTGATAGCCGCAGACGCCCGCGTAGAGGGCCGCCGTCGCGATCCACGCGACGCCCAGCCGCCCCGCGGCGGCCGCGCGGCGACCCGCGAGACCCCGAGACGATCCGAACCCCTGCTTCGGTCGTGAGAGCATTAGAACTGGACCCCCAGTCCGACCCGGATGACGCGGCCCGCCTGGAAGACGCGCGGGTCGTTGACGGGGTACCAATCCTCCATCCCGTCCCCATCCTGATCGAGCGTTAGGAAGGCGCCGCCGGCGCGGCCCGTCTCCGAGTAGTAGATCTGGTACGAGTTCGTGTTCACCTGGTTGTTCGGCCAGAGCGACGGCTGGATGTCGCTGATGTTCTTCGCGTCGAGGAGATTCGATCCCTGGACGTAGAGGGTCACGTTCTGGCCCCAGACTCGGAAGAAGCGCTCGCCCTGAACCGAGAGCGTGGAGGTCGAGGGGAGCCGGCTCGCGTTCACCGCTTCGGGATCCTGCCGCCGCTGCTGGCGCTCGAGCTTCGTGTAGGGGAAGCCCGTGCCGAAGCTATAGACGAAGGTCGCCGCCCAGTTCCGCTCGTTGCCGAGGCGGAGCGTGGCCGAGGCCGAGTGGCGCTGATCCCAGTCGAGCGGCTGCTCCGACGTCGGCTTGAACTGGTCGCGCAGGTTGCCCGCCGAGGCGAGCGCGCGGTTCGGATCGGACGCGGTCCCGGTGGCGTTGCCGTACGTGTAGTTCACCTCGCCCGAGAAGCCGTGGCTGTGCTTCTTGATGAGCGTGAACTCGATGCCGCGCGACGAGGCGTAGTCGCCGTTCACGTAGGTCGGCACGGTGAGGGCGAAGCCGGGGATCTGCTGGTCCACCGTCGTCAGGAGACCGAAGATGTCTTTGAAGTAGACGCCGAACTGGCCGTAGATCTCCTTGCTGAAGAGGTGCTGCACGCCCAGCTGGTAGGAGATGGTCGTCTGCGGCTCCAGGTTCGGGTTGCCGCGCGCCTGGGCCGAGATGTTCCGCCCCTGATAGATGTAGAGGCGCTCCGGCACCTGGAAGAGCCGCCCGTAGTGGAAGCTCATGACGTCGCGGTCGGAGATCGGGTAGGCGATGCCGACGCGCGGGCTCCACTGGGTCTTCACCCGGTCCACCACCTCGGACGAGGAGATCTGATCCCCCACCGAGAAGTTGTCGTAGCGCATCCCCGCGTTCAGGACCATTCCCTCGTACTCCCAGCGGTCCTGGACGAACGCCGAGCCCTCCGGATTGAAATTCCGGAAGTCGTCGCGCGTGGCGCCGTAGTTGCCGTTCGCGTCGAGGATGTTCGGGAAGTCGGTGTTCAGGAACTTCAGCGAGTTGTACGACGCGTCGCCTCCGAACATCAGGTTGTGCGTCCCCACCTTCTTCGCGAAGTCGCCGTTGATCGTGTACGTGACCGTGTTCCGCGTCTCGTACGTCGGGTAGTCCCCGTTCGTGACGTAGTAGGGGCCGTCCACCCGGTTGAAGGGGTCGTAGTAGTTCGCCGGATTCTGCTGGTACTCCCAGAGCTCCCGGTCGAGGACGTCCCGCTCCGTCTTCCACTCCTGCCGCGAGGCGCGGAGGTTGTAGATCGTTCCTTGCGAGAGCGTCTGCCGCCACGTGAAGGCCAGCTGCGAGTAGTCCTCGTCGGTGATCGGCAGGTGCTGCGCCGTGTTGCTCTCCACGAAGGAGGGATCCACCTGGTAGTAGGCCCAGGTCCCGTACCGCCGCGAAATCGAGCCGTCCGTCGGCGACGTGCTGTCCTGGCGGACCTGCACGAAGCCCTTCCGGTTCCACCGGTTGTGGTACTGGCCGCGCGTGCCGCGGTTCACGATCAGCTCCGTGTTCAGCTTCGCGTTCGGCGTGACCTTGTACGTGATCTTGCTCGAGAGGCTGGTCTGGTTCGCCTGGCGGTTTCCGATCCGGACGAAGTCGAGGAGCCGGTGCTCCTTCCGGTCGGCCGTGTTCTTCAGATTCGTGTCGGAGAACGTGCCTTCGAGCGAGATGAAGTAGTTCGTCTTCGGGAAGAGGAACGGGCCGCCGACGCCGAGGCTCAGGCGCTCGTAGTTGTTGAAGGCCTTGTCGGCCTCCCCGTAGCGGTCCGTGAAGTAGCGGATCTCGCCGGCGAACTTGTCGCCTCCCTCGCGCGTCGTCAGGTTGATGACGCCGGAGAGGGCGTTCCCGTACTGGGCATCCAGACCGCCCAGCACCTGCTCGCTGGAGGAGACCGCGAGGAGCCCGAGGTCGACGCCCTCCGCGTTCAGCGGATTGCGGCTCGGAATCCCGTTCACGATCGTGAGCACTTCGTTCGCGCGGCCGCCCCGGAAGTGGAGCTCCCCGCCCTGGCTGATGACGCCCGCCTTCAGTGCGATCGCCTCTTTGTAGGACTCCACAGGAAGGGCGCGAAGATCCTTGCTCGTGACGATCTGCTTGGTCGCTGAGCTGGTCGGGTTGATCGCGATTTGCCTGTCCCCGATGACTTCGTACGTAGGCAGCTTGCTGAGCTTCTCCGCGAGGGTGAAGTCCATGACCGAGGCTCGGTTGGCGTCAACCCGAATGAGCCCATCGTTCCGCTCGTGGCTCACAATCATGGCACGCAGCGTGTAGTTTCCGACCGGAACTTTGGTGATCCGGTACTGACCCTGGGCGTCCGTGTGCGCCCCAGCCTGAATGCCGAGGATTACGACGCTCACGCCCTGTAGCGGTTGCCCTGCCTTGTCAACGACCTTCCCCTGGACCATCCCCGTCTGCGCGTGTCCCGCACCGGCGATGGAGAGCCCTGATAGGATCGTGATGACGGCCAAGATGCGACGACAGCGGATGGGGACCTCGCCGAGAACTGGACTCGGCAGGCTCGGCATGGGGTGACGGCCTCCTCCCCGGCCAGGGCGTTCAAGGCAAAGCGGTAGCGCGGCCTTGGAGCGGGGGGACGATCGTGACGCCGAGGTCCTCGGCCTTCTTGGGGTGGGGCGGCGCGCCGCCGGCGCCCTTGCTCGCGTTTCGGCGTCGCGTGTCCT
>DATIQI010000381.1:0-3140 GCA_035470985.1 Acidobacteriota bacterium | reverse complement strand
CCCGAGCCGGCCGCCGTGCCCGAGCCGGCCGCCGCGCCCGAGCCGGCCGCCGCGCCCGAGCAGGCCGCCGGCCCCAGCGTGGCCGCGCACGCGGCGCTCCACGCGCAGCTCCGCCGGAAGATCGTCGAGTTCCGGAACCTCTTCGAGATCACGCAGGGCCTGAACCTGGCGCGCGATCTCGACGAAGTGCTGAATCTCTTCGGCCTCTCGGTCATGGGCCAGTTCGGCGTCGAGCGGCTCGCGCTCTTCCTCACCGACCCTGATCGCGAGGGGATTCTCCTCCCGCGGCAGGTGCGCGGGTTCGCCCAGGACCACTTCCGCGACGCGAACGTGCCGCTGGCCGCGGCCGAGGCGCTCGTGACGGGCGGCCCGTTCCTCACGCTCGACGAGGCCGCCGCGCTGGCGCCGTCGGCGGCGTCCGAACCGATGGTCGGCGCGAATACCGCCGCGGCCCCGAGGGCCCCGGAGGTCGCGGCGTCGCTTCGGAAGTCGGGACTCGAGTGGGGCGTGGCGCTCTACGTGCGCCGCGATCTGATCGGCATTCTCTTCGTCGGCGGACGCGGCGGGCGGAACGGGTTCCAGGAGCACGAGCGGGACCTCCTCACCATCCTCGCGCACCAGGCGGCGGTGGCCATCGCGAACGCGCGGTTCCACCGGCAGATGGAGGAGCGGAACCTCGGACTGGTGCGCGGCATGATGTCGCTCATCGAGAGCCGCGACGTCTACGCGCAGGGAAGCACCGAGCGCGTGGTCCGGTTCGTCACGGCCATGGCGCGCGCCCTTCAGGTGCCGCGGGATCAGGTGAAGAGCTTCATCTACGGCGCCGTCCTTCGCGACATCGGCATGATCGCCGTGAGCCATCTGATTCTGAAGAACCCGGCGCACCTCTCCGAGGAGGAGTGGTCGCTCATCAAGCAGCACCCGGCGCGCGGCGCCCAGCTCCTGGAGGAAATGAACCTCTCGCGGGAGGTCGTGGAGGTCGTGCTGAACCACCACGAGCGCTGGGGCGGCGAAGGGTATCCGTTCGGCATCAAGGGGCCGGAGATTCCGCTCGGCGCGCGGATCGTGTCCCTCGTGGACGCGTACGTGGCCATGACGAGCGAACGTCCCTATCGCCGCGCGCTTCCCGCCGAGAAGGCGCGCCAGGTGATCTCCGAGAACTGGGGCTCGCCCTTCGATCCTTCGCTGGTGGACCTGTTCCTGGCCGTGCTCGAGAAGATGGAGAAGCGCTCGCGCTCGCGCGCGGTCGCGGGACCCGACGCGCCGGCCGAGGCCGGGCGCGACACGGAGCGGGCCGCGCTCGATCCGCTCGGGTCGGGAGCGACCATCCCCGTAACCATGGAGACCGACTCGTGAGCACCGATAGCCTCCGGCCGACGCTCGATCCGGGCGCGGTGAAAGGGAAGCGCACCGTCCTCGTTGTGGACGACGACCGGCGCGTGGTGGAGCTGCTGCAGATCTCGCTGACGCAGAACGGCTATCGCGTGCTCACCGCCATGAGCGGCGAGGAGGCGCTCGACATCGTCCGGCGCACGCCGCCGGACCTCGTCATCCTCGACCTCCGTCTTCCGAAGAAGACCGGCTTCGAGGTCTGCGCGGCGCTGAAGAGCACGCGCGAGACGGCGCACATCCCGATCGTCATGGTCTCGGCGAGCGCGGAGGTCGATTCCCGGCTCCAGGGCCTCATGCACGGGGCGGACGACTACCTGACGAAGCCCTTCTCGCCGAAGGAGCTGCTCATCAAGGTGCGCCGGATCTTCGAGCGGCTGGAGCGCCACGAGACGCTCTCGGTGAAGAACCAGGAGCTGGAGTCCGAGGTGCAGCGCAATCGCGAGGACCTCCTCGTCCGGAACAAGGAGCTTCGCTTCCAGGTCTACAGCCTGGAGACGCTGATGGGTCTGACGCACCAGCTGAACGCGTCGCTGGAGCTGGAAGACCTTCTGGGGACGCTGATCCTGAGCGTGATGGGGCAGCTTCGCGTGAACGCCGCGTGCCTCTTCCTCACCGACGACCGGGAGAGCCCGGCGCGCCTCGACGTCTCGATGTTCAAGGGGATGAAGGAGGACCGCGTCCGCTCCATCGTCCTCGACTACAACAGCGAGTTCGTCCGGTCGCTGCGGCCCGGCGACGGCGAGGACCCGCGCCCGGTGCGGCTCGCGTCCATCGAGCACGACCGGGGCTTCGAGCACGAAGTCGGCCAGCTCTACGCGGCCGGCCTGACCCTGGTCTCGCCCGTCCTCTGGAAGAACCGGCTCACCGCCGTCCTGGCGGTGGGCGAGAAGGTGAGCGGCCAGGAGTTCCAGTCGGCCGACCTCGAGATGCTCCGCGCGCTCTCCGAATCGGCCGCGATCGCGATCGAGAACGCGCGCCTCTTCAAGGACCTCCAGGAGGCGTACGTCTCCACCGTCCGGCTCCTCGTCTCCCGGATCGAAGAGAAGGACCCCTACACGCACGGGCACACCGAGCGCGTGGCGACCTACTCGGTCGGCATCGCGAAAGCCTTCGAATTCACGCCCGAGGAGGTGCAGCGGATCCAGTTCGGCGCGTTCCTCCACGACATCGGAAAGGTCCACACGGAGGACACCGTGCTCCACAAGCCGGGCGCGCTGACCGAGGAGGAGTGGCGGATCGTGAAGATGCACCCGGTCCGCGGGGCGGAGATGGTCCGCGGCGTCCGGTTCCTGGAGCGCTGCGTGGACATGATCCGCCACCACCACGAGCGCGTGGACGGGAAGGGATACCCGGACGGGCTGACCGGCGACGAGATGACGCTGGCCGCGAAGATCGTGAACGTCGCCGACGCGTTCGACGCCATGACCACCGACCGGCCGTACCGGGCCGGGCTCACGATGGAGCAGGCGGTGGCGCAGATGACCCAGAAGGCGGGCACCCAGTTCGCCGCCGAGGTCGTCGAGATCTTCGTCTCCGCGCTCCGCGACGGCCGCATCCCGCTGGTGAAGAACACGGCGCCCTACGCGCCCCCGGCCCCCAAGTCCTCCGCCGAGACCGCCGGCACCGCCGCCGCCGGCCGCTTCGGCCAGGGCATCGCCGCCGGGGATCTCGACGGTGACGGCGTCGACGACCTGATCGTCGGCACGCCCGCCATCAACGGCACCGGCGGCGGCTCCTCGTCCCTCACC
>DATIQI010000380.1:0-3612 GCA_035470985.1 Acidobacteriota bacterium | reverse complement strand
CACGAGACGATGGAAACCGGATACTCGAGGAACGCGTCCACGTAGGCGCCAGGGCCGCAGACGTGGATCGTGTTCAGGGGCAGCGCCGCGGCCGGCACGGCGCACCCGGGTCCGAGAATGAAGCGCGAGCCGCCCGCTTCGCCGAGGGCGCGGCGGGCCTCCTCCTGCACCGCGTCCGAGGGGCCGGAGAGGAAGACCCCGTCGTGCGCGACGCCCGCGAGGAGCGTCTTCGTGGTCCGGGCGCGAAGCGTCGCGATGGACGGATTGCGCGGCGCGCGGTCCGCCCACGAGACGATGGAAACCGGATACTCGAGGAACGCGTCCACGTAGGCGCCAGGGCCGCAGACGTGGATCGTGTTCAGGGGCAGCGCCGCGGCCTCCGCGAGGACGCGCCGGTCGTACGGCCGCCCGAACTCCTCCATGGCGGCGCGATCGATCCGCGTGTCGTTCGCCCAGTCGGTCGTGGCGAAGAAGAGACCCGACGCGCCGCGCGCCGCGCACTCGCGGGCGAACCCCGCGTACGTCTCGGTGATCGCGCGGAGCGCCCCGTGGACCCGCTCGCCGTGATTCCGGAGATGGTCCTGGAAGCGCGCGTCGTCGTTCACCAGATCGGCCGCGATCGAGATCGGATTGAACACGGTCATCAGCCAGTCGACCTCCCCCTGCACCTCCGCCGCGATCCGCTCCAGGGCGTCCAGGTGCTCGCCCAGGACGCCGCGCGTCGGGTCGAGGGGACGGATCTTCTCCCAGTCGGCCGGCTCCACCACGGGACTCGAGACGACCTTCGGCTTGTCGAGCGGCCCCGTCCCCGGGCGGGCGGTCCGGACGCCCCAGTCCTCCACGTGGTACGACGCGCGCGGATTCACTTTCAGGAGGTCCCAGTCGAACCGCTTCTGGAACTCCAGCATGGACGCCGCCAGGTCGGCCGCCGTCCCTTCCCGGTGGTAGAAGTGCCGCCAGAAGGAGATCGGGGGCCGGTCGGCCGGTTCCCCGGCCAGGGTCTTTCGGATGCGCTCGCGTCGGGTCATCGGCTTTGACGGCAGTCCGGGCACCAGGGTACCGGTCGGATTCGAATGCAAGTGGGCGTAACTGCTTTGATGCTACACAGAAAGAAGGGGGCGAACAAGGCCCGCTTCCCCATCCCCCGCATCGTCTTAGATGCGGGTTCGGTTTTTACGCCACGCCCTCCGGGGGCGCCAGGGGGGGCGGAATGAAGGCGGGGCGTTCCAGGACCTGCTCGTAGAAGCGGACGTAGCGCGGCACCACCTGGCTCGCCTCGTATTGTTCCACCGCGAGGCGCCGGGCGGCGTTTCCCATGGAGGCGTGGAGGCGCGCGTCGGTCAGGACCTCGGTGGCGCGGCGGGCCATCCCTTCGACGTCGCCGATCGGCAGGAGATAGCCCGTCTTCCCCGACTCGATCAGCTCGGGGAGCCCCTCCGCCGTGGTGCCGATCACCGGGACGCCGGTGGACATCGCCTCGAGCGCCGCGAGGCCGAACGATTCGTTCGAGCTCGGCAGGAGGAAGAGGTCGCTGACCGAGAGGACCTCCTCCACAGCGTCCATCTGCCCCAGGTAGCGGACGTGGCGCTCCACACCCAGCTCGATCGCGATCTCGCGGCTCAGGGTCCGCTCCGGCCCGTCGCCGACCATGAGGAGCACGGCCGGCGTCTCGCGCCGCACGGCGGCCAGGACGCGGACCGCGTCGGGCGCGCGCTTGCTCGACCGGAAGTTCGAGATGTGGGTCAGGATCCGCTCGCCCCCCTTCGCGTAGCGCTCGCGGCACGACGGTCCCTCGGGACGCGGCGCGTAGCGGCCGGTGTCCACGAAGTTGGGAATCACCTCGATCGGGCGGGCCGGCTCGAAGACGTCCATCGTCTTCCGGCGGAGGAAATCGGAGACGGCGGTGACCCCGTCGCTCTGGACGATCCCGAACCGCGTGAGCGAGCGGAACGACTGATCCGCGCCCACGAGGGTGATGTCGGTGCCGTGGAGCGTCGTCACGATGCGGAGCGCTTCCTGCCGGCGCGCCACCTGTCGCGCCAGGTAGGCGCAGACGGCGTGCGGCACGGCATAGTGCGCGTGGAGCACGTCGAGGCCCGCTTCGTCCGCCACCTCCGCCATCTTCGCGGCCAGGGCCAGCGTGTAGGGCGGGAACTGGAAGAGGGGATACGAGGCCATCTGGACCTCGTGGAAGAAGATCCGCTCCGAGACCGGCTTCAGGCGGAACGGAACCGAGTAGGAGATGAAGTGGACTTCGTGCCCGCGCGTCGCGAGCTCCATCCCCAGCTCGGTCGCGACCACGCCCGAACCGCCGTGCGACGGATAGCAGGAGATCCCGATCTTCATCGCGTCTTCTCCGCGGGAGCGCCCTCGGGCTTCGCGGGCGGGGCCGGCTCCTGGGCGCGGCTCATCCCCGCCCCCGCGGCGGTCGCGGTCATCGACAGGAGCACGTGCGCGCCGGGCGTGTCGAGCGAGCGCGCGGCCGTCTCCAGGAACTCGGGGCCGTAGCGCGCGAGATAGCCGAGCGCCGAGGCGGTCCGCTCCTGGAGCCCCCCGTGCGGGAAGAGATGCCCCGCCGCGCGGCGGATCTTCTGCACCGTCTCGTCCTGCCGCCGCTTCCGGTCGTGCATCAGCTTCTTCTCCAGCGCGCGGCCCTCGTGCTGCATCTTGCCGTGCGCCGTGTGGACCGCCGATCGGAGCGAGGGATCGAAGCGGGCCACCGTCTCCTCCAGGCGCGTGAACGACTCCTCCCAGTGGCGCCGCTCCCGCTCGAAGCCCGCGGCGAAGTCGTCGGGGAGGAGCCGCCGGAGCACTTCCGTGATCACCGGCTCGATGTCGCCCGCGAACGCCGTCCAGGGGAGGTCGAACCGGTCGAGCGCCTTGGCGATCTTCGCCTCGAGGATCGTGGCGCCCGCGCGCGGCGCGATGGCCGGAGGCTCCATGCCGAACATGGGGTAGATCGGGTGGATCTGCGCCCAGTAGGCGACCTCCGCCGGGCCGCCGATGTAGGCGGCGGTCGGGAGGAGGTGGTCCTGCGTGATCGGGCGGAGGAGGACGCCGGGGCTCGCCTGCTCGGGACATCGGCGGACCGCCGCCAGGAGCTCGTCCGGGGTCCAGGCGTCGCCGCCCTCCGCCGCGCGGATCGTGCCGCCCGCCACGCGGAGCGCCTCGCGCCGCGCGCCGTGCCAGAAGAGATTCAGCTCGTTTCCCGCGCGCGCGATCTGGTGGTGGTAGCCGCGCGCGACCAGCGCCTCGCCCCGCTCGTGCGCGACGCGCGACGTGGCGCCCGCGTGCTCGATCTCCCGCTCGAAGACCGGGAGCGCGAGCCGCTTCGCCTCGGGATCGGAGGGATCGAAGAGGAGGAGCCCGCGCGGCGCGAGGAGCCCGCCCATGAAGCGCGCGAAACCCTCCGCGAAGCCGCGGCCCGGCGCGTACGCGTCGCGAAGCCGCGCCACGAGATCGGCGCGGAACTCGGAGGGCGGCAGGAGCGACTCCACGCGATCGAGGAGCGCGGCCGTCTCCGCGCCGAGGATCACGCGCGCCACCGAGACGCCCGCGGGGGCCGCCTCCGCCGGCAGCTCCAGCGGTTCGAGCTCGGCGCCGCCGTCGCTC
>DATIQI010000379.1:0-22873 GCA_035470985.1 Acidobacteriota bacterium | reverse complement strand
CTGGCCCATTCGCGTAGTGCGGTCTGGATGAAGCGCTCAGCCTTCCCGTTGGTCTGTGGACGGTAAGGTCGCGTGAAGGAGTGCTTGATGTGCAGACGCCGGCAGGCGCGCGCGAAGCGCTTGGAGCGCTCGGAGCGCCCGCTCCGCCGACCCAGAGCGCGATCGTGCGGGGAAGCGCCGCGCGGAGCCGGCGAAGGAGCGGCGGCGCCGCGCGCCGGCGGCTTCGCGAGACGCTGATCGCGACCGCGCGCACGCCGGCGTCGCGCGCGAAGGCCGCGATCTCCCCCGCGGGCGCGTCGGGCCCGAGATAGGCGACGCGCCATCCGTGGAGCGACGCGAGGAGTGAGACGCCGAGGAGGCCGATCTCGTGGAGATCCCCCTCCAAGGTCGCCGCCGCGATCCAGGGACCTCCGGCCCGCTCCTCGAAGGGCCGGCGCGCCTCGCGCAGGAAGTCGGCCACGACCGCCGAGGCGAAGTGCTCGTGGCGGACGGAGAGACTCCCCTCCGCCCAGGCGTCTCCCGCGGCGTGGAGGAAGGGACCGATCGCGATCTCCAGCGAACCCGCCGGGCCGAGCCGCGTCCACGCGTCGGCGAGGAGGCCCCGCAGCGCCGGGCGGTCGAAGCGCCGGGCGGCGTCGAGGAGCCGCTTCACGGAGGGGTCGGCGGTCGCGGACGGAGCCGTCGCGGTCGCGGGCCGCGCGGCGGAGGGGGGCGCCGGACGGGTCGAGGGCGAAGGGGTCGCGGCCGCGGCGGAGAGGAGCGACTGGTCCGCCAGCGACTCCAGGGCCTCGACGGGGAGCCGCATCACTTCGGCGGGCGTTCGCCCGAGGTCGATCGCGCGGCGGAGCGCCCGCAGGTGGCGGACCGACTCGAGCGGATAGAGCCGGTGGCCCGACGCTTTCCGCGCGGGCGCCGGCACGTGGTAGCGGCGCTCCCAGGTGCGCAGCGTGGAGGGGGCGATCCCGGTGGCGCGGGCGAGCGAGCCGATCGTCAGCCAGCCGGGGGCCGGCCGCTTCCTCTTCGTCGGTGGAGTCACGATCGTCGGCATGGTACCGCGCGCCCGGCGTGCCGGAAAGCCGAACCGGCGCCGGACCTCTCGGGCCCGGCGCCGGACGCTTCCCCCGCGCTAGCGGGGAAGGAGAACCGTGTCGATCACGTGGATGATCCCGTTCCGGGCGCGGATGTCGACCGAGGTGATGGTGGCGTCGTTCACCTTCGCGCCGTCCGTGGTGCTCACGGCGAGCGGCTGTCCGTTCACCGTCGCGATCATGGCGCGGCTGGTCACGTCGGCGGCCGTCAGCTCGCCCGCCACCACGTGGTAGAGGAGGATGCTCTTCAGCGCCGCGGGATCGGCGAGGAGCGATTCCAGCGTGCCCGCGGGGAGCTTCGCGAACGCCGCGTCGGTCGGCGCGAAGACCGTGAAGGGACCCTGGCCCTGGCCGGAGAGCGTCCCGATCAGGTCGGTCGCCTTCAGCGCCGCGAGGAGGGTGCCGAACTGTCCCGCGTCCTTCGCGGTCTGGACGATGTTCTTCGCCGGCGCCGCGTTCGCCAGGGAGGGCGCGACGAAGAGGGAGCCGAGGAGGAGGGCGGCGGCCACCGCGAAGGCGGCCGGTGCGGTGAAGCGGGCGATGAAGGAGCGCATGATCGTGATTCTCCTGGTTCGTGGTGGTGCTCGATTCGAGCGATGGATCGCGTGCGTCGGCCTCCGATTCCCCGAACCGCGGAAGCGCCGGGTCGTGACCGGCGCCCCACGGCCCGGGTGCTTGGGCCCGGCGGGGCGAGGAGGCGTCGCCGCCGCCGTCCCCAGTTCTGATGCGCAATTATTGAATAGATTCTGAATAATTATCGAACGCCTCGGGCGCGGTCGCGGGGCGGCGCGGCGGAGGGAGCGGGCGGCGGTTCCGGCTGCGGGGCGGGAACTTCGGGCCGGGGGCGGCGGCCTACTCTCGGGGCGGGCCCGCGCCGGGAAGCGGATCGAGGCCGAGGCGCCGGAGCGCCGCCTCGTCGCCGGTTCCGTGGAGGCGCCAGTAGGGGAGCCGCTCGCTCCCCGTCAGCTCGGCCGACTCGGCGCCGTCGCCGGTCATCCGCGCGTCGCGCGGGGCGCCGGTCCACGTCCAGCGGAGCACGCGGCGGGGCGGCGCCGACTCGATCCAGTAGCGCCCCTCCCGGCCGTCGCTCGCGCGCACCGTGTACCGGTCGGCTTGGAACGATCCGGCCGGGACGCGCACCGTCTCGGTCCGAGCCGCGCGCTCGATCACCGCGCTCCCCCACGCCGCCGCGGAATGCGCGAGGCGGCGCGCGAAGGCCGAGGGGAGGAACGGGACGCGGCGCGTCTCCCCGGGGCGGAGGAAGTCCCCCCGGAGGCCCCGAAGGAGGACGTGGAGATTCTCCTCCGGAACGCCTCCGCGCGGCGCCTCGAGCGAGCGGTCGGCCGACTCGCCCTCGAAGTACGAGCGGATCGACTGGCGCACGGCGTCCCGGTCGAAGCGGAGCTCTTCGTAGACGTTCCCGCACCATTCCGAGCTCGAGAAGGAGATCTTGGCCGGAATGAAGTCGCTCGAACGGACGAAGAGCGACGACATCGTGTTGTAGTCGTAGATTCCGGTCTGGAAGTCGCGGACGAGGTTCAGCTTCAGCGCCTCGAACGCGTCCCCGGGCGACGCCGCGGGGTCGTCGAGCTTCACGCGCCGCCGCTCGCTGAAGGGCTCGGTGACGTAGATCGCGACGGCCTGCCCGCCCCTTCGCTCGCCGTAGCGGGTCACGGCGTAGCGATAGCCGCAGAGCTCGGCGCGGCCGTCCTGCCAGACCGACTCGAAGCTCGGGCCGGCGGCGGGCGCGGGGAGCGCCTGGAGGAGCCCGGCGAGGATCGCGGCCGCGGCCGCGCGCGCGAAGGATCGAGTCATCCGGGTCAGTATAGCCCCGAAGCGCGGAGCGAGTTGCCGATTGCCTCCGTGCGGCGTCGGGGTATTCTCCCCGCAAACGAGCGCCTTGGAGAGGGGGCCCGAACCTGATCTCGAATCCGCCGTCGCATCCGGAGGCCGATCCGCCGCGCCGCGCCGCGGGGGCCGCGCGCGTCCCGCGCTCCGCCGCCCTGCTCCTCGCCCTGCTCGGGCTCCTCGGGAGCGAGCCGGCCGGCGCCGCGCGCTGGAGCCTCGGGACGAACTACGGCTTCGCCGTCCTTCGTCCCGATGGGGGGAGCAGCACGACCGTCTTCGACTGGCCCGGATCCGCGCTCGGATTCCAGCCCGGGATGCGGCTCGGCGTCACGGGAGGCGGTCGCTTCAGCGAGGGATACCTCGATGTCGGCGTCTTCTTCCTGGACGGCGACGAGGGATCCCGGCGCGACCTCCAGGCTTCGCTCAACTACCAGCGGAACCTGGCTCCCGAGAGCGGGACCAGCCTCTACGTCACGGCCGGGGGAGGGATCGTGCATCGCGCCGAGGACGATCGCGCCGCCTCCGCTTCCGCGACCGCCGGCTCCTTCGGCGGCGGCGTCGGAGTGCGGAACGAAATCTCCAACGGATTCGGGTCCCTGCGGGTCGAAGCCCGGGTGGACCGGATCCTCGAGGGGCGTGACGGCGACGAGGTCGTCGTGCCCCGGTCCGTCGTCTACGCGCTGAAGGTCGGATTCGACCTCTGGCTCTTCGACGAGGACGACTGAGCGGAAGGAGGCACGATGAACCCCGCGGCGCCGGATCTTCGGAAGGAAATCGAACGGCTCGAGGAGGAGCTCCTCCAGGGCGCCCAGCGTCTCGCGGAGCTGAAGCGCGGCGCCCCGCGCGGGCCGGTGAAGGACTACGTCCTCGGCGGTCCCTCGGGTCCCGTCTCCCTTTCGTCCCTCTTCGGCGCGAAGGGCGACCTCGTGGTCATTCACAACATGGGGAAAGGGTGCCGCTATTGCACCCTCTGGGCCGACGGCTTCAACGGAGTCTGGCGGCACCTCGCCGATCGCGCGGGCTTCGTCGTCTGCTCCCCCGATTCCGTCGAGACGCAGAAGACGTTCGCCGAGAGCCGCGGCTGGACGTTTCCCATGGTCTCGGGGCACGGCTCCTCCTTCATCGAGGACATGGGATTCCGAAGCGAAAAGTCGTGGAGGCCCGGCGTCTCCACGTTCCATCGTACCGGCGACGGGGCGATCGAGCGCGTGGCGAGCGCCGAGTTCGGGCCGTACGATCCCTTCTGCGGCGTCTGGCACCTCATCGCGCTCCTCCACGACGGCGAGAAGGGATGGGAGCCGAAGTACGCCTATTAGCCGGCCCCGGGCCCCCGAAGGGCGTCAAGTTAAGTAACGATTTCACAATATCTTATTGACTTCGACCGCCCGTCGGGTGAGAATCGGCGCCTCGCCGCGAATCGTGCGGCGCTCCCCGTTCCATCGTCCTTGGAGAAGGTGAGACCCTCCGCCGTGAGCCACGCGTCCGCGGATTCCCCATCGCTTTCCGTTTCGGCCCCGACGGTTCCCGGCCAGGAGCGCGTCGTGACGCCGGAAGCGCTCGCCTTCCTCTCCATGCTGGCCGCTCGATTCCGGCCGCGGATCGAGGAGGCGCTCGAGCGCCGAGCGGCGCGGCGCGACCGGCTCGCCCGCGGGGAGACGCTCGGCTTCCTCCCCGAGACGCTCGGCGTGCGCGAGGGGGACTGGCGCGTGGCGGCGACGCCCCCCGATCTCCAGAAGCGGATCGTGGAGATCACGGGGCCCGTCGATCCGAAGATGGTCATCAACGCGCTCAATTCGGGCGCCGACTGCTACATGGCCGACTTCGAGGACTCGACCACGCCGACGTGGGCGAATCTGATCGAGGGGCACGGCTCGCTCCAGGACGCGGTGCGGCGGACGCTCGAGTATCGGGACCCGGCGACCGGGAAGGAGTACCGCCTCGGCGAGCGTCTCGCCGTCCTGCACGTCCGGCCGCGCGGGCTCCATCTGCCGGAGCGTCACGTGCTCCTCGACGGGCGGCCCGTCCCCGGCGCGCTCGTCGACTTCGGGCTCCACTTCTTCCACAACGCGCGCGAGCTCCTGGCGCGCGGGACGGGGCCCTACTTCTACCTGCCCAAGCTCGAATCGCACCTCGAAGCGCGGATCTGGAACGACGTCTTCGTCGCCGCGCAGGACGCGCTCGGGGTGCCGCGCGGAAGCGTGAAGGCGACGGTCCTGATCGAGACGCTCTTCGCCGCGTTCGAGATGGACGAGATCCTTCACGAGCTTCGCGACCACGGGGCCGGACTGAACTGCGGCCGGTGGGACTACATCTTCAGCTTCATCAAGGCGCGGCGCGACGATCCCGCGGCCCTCCTTCCCGACCGGAGCCAGGTGACGATGGAGCAGCCCTGCATGCGCGCCTACGCCCGGCTCTGCATCCGCACCTGCCACCGGCGCGGCGCCCACGCGATGGGGGGCATGGCGGCCCAGATCCCCATCCGCGGCGACGCGGCCGCCAGCGAGGCGGCGCTCGCCAAGGTGCGCGCCGACAAGGTCCGCGAGGCCGAGGACGGCCACGACGGGACCTGGGTCGCGCACCCGGGCCTCGTTCCGGTCGCCCGGGAAGCGTTCGAGGCCAGGCTCCAGGGCCGCCCGAACCAGCTCGACCGGGCTCGCGAGGACGTCCGGGCGACGGCCGAGGACCTGCTCCGCACGCCGGAGGGGACGAGGACGGAGGAGGGGCTCCGGCTGAACGTCCGCGTGGGGATCCAGTATCTGGAGGCGTGGCTGCGGGGAATCGGGTGCGTCCCCCTCTATCACCTCATGGAAGACGCCGCGACGGCCGAAATTTCACGTGCGCAGGTCTGGCAGTGGATCCATCACGGAGCCCTCCTGGAGGACGGCCGGAGGGTGACCACGGGGCTCCTCGAGGAGATCGTCCGGAGCGAGATGGAGCGCGTCGGCCGGGAACTCGGCCCGGAGCGGATCGCATTGGGACGCTTCGAGGAAGCGAAGGACCTCTTCGTTCGGCTCTCCACGAGGCGTACGCTCGAAGAGTTCCTGACGCTGCCGGCCTACGACCTGATCCAACGATTCGAAACGGCGCCGCCCCAAGGCGGAGCGTGACCGAGCACGAGGCGTCCCCCGGGCCGGCCTCGAGAGGAGATCGAATGGGAGTCCCACGCGATTCGCAGCAGCACGCGCCACCCGCGGCTCCGCCCGCCGGCCGCTGGGACGGAATCGTCCGGCCCTACGGTGTGGGGGACGTGGAACGGCTCCGCGGATCGGTGCGGATCGAGCAGACGCTGGCCGATCGCGGCGCGCGACGGCTCTGGGATCTGCTCCATTCCCGTCCCTACGTGCCCGCGCTCGGCGCCGTCACGGGAAACCAGGCCGTGCAGCAGGTGCGGGCGGGCCTCGAGGCGATCTATCTGAGCGGCTGGCAGGTGGCCGCCGACGGGAATCTCGCGGGACAGACCTACCCGGACCAGAGCCTCTATCCCGCGAACAGCGTGCCGGCGATGGTCCGCCGGATCAATCAGGCCCTGCAGCGCGCCGACCAGGTCGAGCACTCCGAGCGCCTGGCGCGCGCGCCGCGTGGAGGAAACGGAACTGGGCACGCCGTGGCGACGGATGCCGCGATGCCGCCGGCGCGAGATTGGTTCGCGCCGATCGTCGCCGACGCCGAAGCAGGCTTCGGTGGGCCGCTGAACGCCTTCGAGCTCATGAAAGCGATGATCGAGGCCGGAGCGGCCGGCGTGCATTTCGAAGATCAGCTCTCCTCGGAAAAGAAGTGCGGCCACCTCGGCGGCAAGGTGCTCCTTCCGACGGGGCAGTTCGTACGCACGCTGGTCGCGGCCCGGCTCGCGGCGGACGTGCTCGACGTGCCGACGCTCCTCGTCGCGCGCACCGACGCCGACAGCGCGAAGCTGATCACGAGCGACGTGGACGAGCGCGACCGCCCCTTCCTGACCGGGGCCCGGACCGCCGAGGGCTTCCACCGGATCACGGGCGGCCTGAAGATGGCCGTGGCGCGGGGCCTCGCCTACGCGCCCTACGCCGATCTCCTCTGGTGCGAGACCTCGACGCCGGACCTGAAGGAGGCGCGCGAGTTCGCCGAGGGAATCCACGCGAAACACCCCGGGAAGCTCCTCGCGTACAACTGTTCCCCCTCCTTCAACTGGAAGGCGAAGCTGGACGACCCGACCATCGCCAAGTTCCAGCGCGAGCTGGGGGCCATGGGGTACCGCTTCCAGTTCGTGACGCTCGCCGGATTCCACGCCATCAATCACGGCATGTTCGAGTTGGCGCGCGCCTACAAGGAGCGCGGGATGGCGGCCTACAGCGAGCTCCAGGAGGCCGAGTTCGCGTCGGAGGCGGAGGGCTACACCGCCACGCGCCATCAGCGGGAAGTCGGAACCGGCTACTTCGACCAGGTCGCGCAGGTCATCTCGGGCGGAACGAGCTCGACCACCGCGCTGGAGGGCTCCACCGAGAACGCGCAGTTCGAGGACCACGAACCGACCCACTGACCCGCCCGCCTTCCCGCCCCAGAACCCCCCGGGAGGGGCCCCGATTCGCCCTGGCGCGCCCTCCCGCCCGGGACTAGCCTTCGACGAGGGCGGCGTCCGCCGCCCGGCCGATCGTTCCGCCACGGCCGTCATCGGAACTCCACCAGGAGGTTCGCCATGCGCCGGGTCCCCGTTCCGTTCATCCTTCTCCTCGCGGCATTCGCGCTCTTCGTAGCCCCCGACCCCGCCCTCGCGGCCTGGAGTCTCGGGGCGAATCTCGGCGTCACCGTCCACAACCCGACCGAAGACGGAGACGACACGGTCACGTTGATCGGGTTCCCGACCCAGGCGAGCGCGTTCTCGTCCCTCCGGCCCGGGCTTCGAATCGGCTACGCGGGCCAGGCCATGACTCACGAGGGGTACCTCGACCTGAGCTACGACAGCCAGTCGGCGGACGGCGACGACCTTCACGCACTGCGGCTGGCCGCGAACTATCAATACAACTTCGGCGCGGACTCGTCGGTGAAGCCGTACGTCACGATCGGCGCCGGCCTCTTCAACCTAGGCTACGACGCCGGATTCGGGAGCGTCGGCGCCACGTCGGCGACGTTCGGCGGCGGGATCGGAATGGGAATGCCGGTGAGCGACGACCGCGGACGGCTTCGCTGGGAACTCCGTTACGATCGCCTGGGCGAGGGCGAGGACAACGGCGCCACGATCATCGGAGAGGCGGGGATCATCTCGGTTCTCTTCGGCTTCGATCTCTGGATGCGGTAGCGCGCGCCGTCCCGGGCGCGCGCCGAGCGCCCGGGCCGCCAGCGTGGCCGCCCGGGCGCGAAACGGCTTCAGATCCTTGTGGCCGTCCGGGTGGATCGAGTTGGTGAGGAGGACCAGGTAGCCGTCGCACGCCGGGTCGATCCAGAGCGAGACGCCGGTCCATCCCGAGTGCCCGAACGAGCGCCTGGAGAAGAGCGAGCCGCGCGGGGCGGAGTAGGGGCTCTCGATGTCGAACCCGAAGCTCCGCTTCGCCCCGGCGCCGCGCGGCGCCTGATCGCTCGCCATCCACCGGACCGCCCGAGACGAGAGGACGCGGCGGCCCCCCCGGGCGCCGCCGCCCAGGATCATTTCCGCGAACCGCGCCACCTCGCCGGCCGTTCCGAAGACGCCGGCGTGACCGGCCACGCCCGCCAGAGCCTTCGTCCGCGTTCTCGGGTCGTGGACCGTGCCGCGGAGCCAACGGCCGCGCACGCGTTCGGTCGGCGCGACGCGCCGCCGGTCTCGAGGCTTCGTTCCGAACCTCGTGTCGCGGAAGCCGAGCGGCGCGAAGATCCGCGCCTCCGCGAGACGGTCGAGCCGCCGGCCGAAGCGCCGCTCCAGGACCGCCTGGAGGAGGACGTACCCCACGTCGGTGTAGATGAACTTCGTTCCCGGCTTCGCCTGGAACGGCTCCCGCGCGATGGCGGCGTAGAGACGGCTCTTCCCGCCCCGGTAGTCCTCCATCGGATTGTCGGGGACGAATCCCGCCGTGTGGGTGAGGAGGAGGCGGAGCGGGAGCCTTCCGACGCGGGTGCCGCGCGTCTCCTCCACCCACCGGGAGACCGGGTCGTCGGGCGAGAGCTCGCCGCGCGCCGCCGCTTCCGCGACGAGCGGCGCCGTCACCATCGGCTTCGTGAGGGAGGCGAGATCGAAGATCGTGTCGAGCGTCATCCGCTCGCGGCGGGGGAGGAGGGCGCGCGAGCCGCAGGCGATTCGGTGCGCCGCCCCCTGGGACGTGCCGGCGCAGGCGACGACACCCGGCGCCACGCCCGACCGGACCGCCTCGCGGAGAAACGCGTCGAGGGCGTTCCAAGCGGCCGCCCGGGGCCGCAACCGCTTCCGCCGTTTGGGCTTGGGCATGGGCGGAGCATAGCCGGTGGGGCTTCCGGAGGCCACCCCCGAAGAATTTCACGCGAAATTTGGGAGTATTTTCCGGGTGCGGTGTATGAAAAAGCGTAACCCTCCTTACGCGGGTGGGTGCTGAACGGAGTCCTTAGTCGCCGCCCTGGTGGGGTCCTCCTCCCCGTCAGGGTGGCGGCGTTTCGGGCCCATGCGGGGGCGCGGCGACCGAATCCGCTCGCGCGATCGACCGTGGATTCCTATCCTCCACGACCGTGATCCCGCTCCGAGACGCGAATCCATCCGGCCGCTTCCCGATCGTCACCATCGCGCTGATCGCGCTCTGCTCGCTGGTCTACGTCTACCAGGCGTCGCTCGGGAAGGAGCTGCGCGGCTTCTTCGCCCTCTTCGCCCTGGTTCCGGGGCAGATCACGTACGGCGTGCAGACCGGGGAGGCCGGAATCGTGGAGGTCGCCCAGCCCTTCCTGACCTCCATGTTCCTCCACGGCGGCTGGATCCACCTGATCGGCAACATGTGGTTTCTCTGGATCTTCGGGGACAACGTGGAGGACCGCCTCGGTTCGGCGCGGTTCCTCTTCTTCTATCTCGCGTCGGGAATCGCCGCCGGCGCCCTCCACTACGCGCTCGACCCGACCTCGGCGATCCCGACGGTGGGGGCGAGCGGTGCGATCGCCGGCGTCCTGGCGGGGTATATGGTGTTGTTCCCGGGCGCGCGCGTCACCGCGCTCGTCCCGCTCGGGATCATTCTCCAGCTGATGGAGCTCCCGGCGGTCGTCCTCATCGGGCTGTGGTTCGCCATTCAGATCGGCAGCGGACTCCTCTCGATCGGTTGGACGGGCGGGGGCGTCGCGTGGTGGGCCCACGTCGGCGGATTCGTGGCGGGTGTGCTCCTCGTGAAGGCGCTCGCCCCTCGAAGGGTGATGGCGTGAAGGGGGATCGCGGGTCGTACGAAGCCCGGTACGGAGGCGTCATGCGAGCGGCTACCCAGGGACCAGAACCTGACAACTTGACTGTCGGGCTGGGGATGAGACAATCGAACGGCGAAAGGAGCCGGCGCGCCCCGCGCGCCTAACCCAAACAAACAATTATGAATACAACCGTCCGTATCGTGATCGTTTCGCTCGTCGTGGTCGCCTCGGTGGCCTACCTCATCCTCTCCGGCGTGAAGCAGACCGGGCTCCAGTACATGACCGTCACCGAGCTCGCGACCGTGGAGGAAGCCCCCAAGGCGGGCGGCTTCCGCCTCGACGGGGTCGTCGCGGCCGGGACCATCGCCTACGACCAGAAGCGTCCCCGCCTGACGTTCCAGATGACCGACGGCAAGGAAGCCATCCAGGTCGTCTACGACGGCCTCATGCCCGACGCGTTCGCCGAAGGGCGCGACGTGGTGGTCGAGGGGACGTTCCGGCACGCCGACCGGACCCTGCACGCCTCGAAGCTCGTGACCAAGTGCCCGTCGAAGTACGAATCGGAAGGACTCGGGGAGGATCGCTCGTGAGCGAAATCGGACGCCTCTCCCTTCTCCTCGCGTTCTTCTGCGCGGTCTACTCGACGGGCGCCATCGCGTGGGGTCTTCGCGCGGGGCTCTCCGGCCCGCTCCGGAGCGGTCGGAACGCGCTCTGGGCGGTCTGCGGCCTGACCGTCGTCGCGACGGTCATCCTCAGCCGGGCGATGATGGCGCGCGACTTCAACTACCGCTACGTCGCCGAGCACACGAGCCTCGACCTGCCGCCGATGTACGCGTTCGCGGCGCTCTGGGCGGGGCAGGAGGGTTCGCTCCTCCTCTGGCTCCTCATCCTCTGCGCCTACGGAGGCGCCTTCCTCTGGCTCTATCGGAAGCGCCTCGATCCGTTCTACGACGCGGTGGCGATGGTCGTCGCGTCGGTCGCCGTCTTCTTCACGTATCTCCTCGCCTTCGTCTGCTCCCCGTTCCGCATGCTGGCCAGCCCGCCGATGGACGGGCAGGGGCTGAACCCCCTCCTCCAGGACCCGGGCATGATGATCCACCCCCCGATCCTCTACATCGGGTACGTCGGCTTCATCATTCCGTTCGCGTTCGGGATCGCGGTGCTCCTCATGAACCGGACCGGGACGCGCTGGATCGAGGAAGTGCGGCGCTGGACCCTCTTCTGCTGGATGTTCCTCGGCTTCGGTGTCCTCCTCGGCGCGCGCTGGGCCTACATCGAGCTCGGCTGGGGCGGCTACTGGGGCTGGGACCCGGTGGAGAACGCGTCGCTGATGCCGTGGCTCGTCGGGACCGCGTTCCTCCACTCGGTCATGATCGAACAGCGCCGGGGGATGCTGAAGACCTGGAACGTGGCGCTCATCGTGCTCACGTTCGAGCTCTCCATCTTCGGGACGTTCCTGACGCGTTCGGGAGTGCTGACGTCGGTCCACTCCTTCGCCGAGTCGGATATCGGCCCCTGGTTCATGGCCTTCATCATCGGCTCGAGCACGCTCGCGACGGCGCTGATCCTCTATCGCAAGGCGCTCCTCGAGAGCGAGAACAAGATGGACGCGATCGTCTCGCGCGAGGGCTCGTTCCTCTTCAACAACGTCCTCTTCGTGGCGCTCACGTTCGCCACGTTCCTCGGCACCACGTTCCCGGTCCTCAGCGAAGCCGTGACCGGCGCGAAGATCTCGGTTTCCGCGCCCTTCTTCAACCGGGTGAACGTCCCGATCGGACTGGCGCTCCTGATCCTGACGGGGATGGGGCCGGTCCTCTCGTGGAAGCGCGCCACCGCCTCGGCGCTCCAGCGGAACTTCGTCATTCCGACGATCCTCGGCGCGGTCGTGACGCTCCTCAGCCTTCCGATCGGCGTGAAGGGGATCTACCCGATCGTGACGGTCTTCGGCTCGGCGTTCGTCCTGACGACGGTCGTGATGGAATTCGCCCGCGGGATCCAGGCCCGGAAGGACGTCTCCGCGGGACGCGGCGCCATGGCCGTGGTCGATCTCGTCGCGAAGAACCGGCGCCGCTACGGCGGCTACGTGATCCACGTCGGCGTGGTGATGCTCTTCGTCGGCGTTCTCGGCTCCTCGGTCTTCCAGAAGGAGGCGCACAAGCCCCTCCGGCCCGGCGAGACCATGACGATCGGGGAGTACGCCCTGACGCTCCGCGGGACCGAGCAGCAGATGGAGCAGAACGCGTCCCACACGCGCGCGGTCCTCGACGTCTCGAAGGACGGCCGTTCGATGGGGCAGTCGCATCCCTCGAAGGCGATGTATTTCAAGTCGCAGCAGCCGATGACCGAGGTCGCGCTCCACCAGACCCCGGCCGAGGATCTCTACATGATCCTGGGCGGCGTGAACGACGACGGGACCGTCTCCATCCAGGCCTACATCAACCCGCTGGTGAGCCTGATCTGGTCGGGCGGCGTGGTGATGCTCCTCGGGACCCTGATCGCGCTCTCCGACAAGATGCGGCTGCGCCGGGAGGAGAAGGAGGCGGTATGAGCCGCCTCCGCCGATCCCCGACCTCCGTCGCGCGCCGCGCGCTCCCGCGCCGCGTGGTGGCGGCGGCCGTCGCCGCCCTCCTGATCGGGGCCGTCCCCCCGCCGCTCCGCGCCGCCGAGATGGCCGCGGGCGACAAGAAGGACCCGGGCCGCGCGATCACCAGCCAGCTCATCTGCCCCTGCTCGTGCGGCGAAGTGCTGAGCGGTTGCACCTGCGAGACCGGCATCTCGCTGAAGGGGTACGTCGACCGGGAGCTGAAGGCCGGGAAGGACAAGACCGTCATCGAGGCCGCGCTGGTCGCGAAGTACGGCGAGGTCATTCTCGGCGCTCCGAAGGCGAAGGGCTTCAACCTCCTCGTCTGGGTCGCGCCGTTCGTCTTCACCCTGATCGGATTCGGGTTCGCGAGTCTGATCCTGGTCCGCTGGGTGCGCCGCAAGCGCGAACCCGTCCCCGCCGCCGGCGCGGTCTCCCCGAACGTCGACACGTCGCTCGACGAGCTCCGCGCCCGCGCCGAGGCGGAGCTTCGCGAGATGAAGGAGTAGCCCCGAATGACCGTCGTGCTCCAAGCGCTCCTGATCCTTCTCGTCGGCGCCTTCGTTCTGACGCCGCTCGTCCGCTACCGCGGCGTGCGGATCGAACGCGAGGCCGCCGTCGTGAATCGCCGCCGCTCGATCGCCGAGCGGAAGACCCGTCTCTACACGCAGCTCGTGGAGCTCGACTTCGACCGCGACTCCGGCAAGCTCGGAGCCGAGGACCACGCGCGGATGCGCGAGGAAACGATGAACGAGGTGCTCCAAGTCCTGGCCGAGGAGGAACGCCTGGGCCCCGCGCCCGCAGCGGCGGGCGCTTCCTCCGCGGCGCGCGCCTCCGGCGCCGCCGGCTCGGCCGAGGACGAAATCGAACGAATGATCGAGGAGATGAAGCGCCGCCGCGCCTCGGTGGAGGCATCGAACGCATGAAGCGCCCCCAGGGAAGTCCACGAACCGGCCGCGCCGCGATCGCCGCGACGGCCGCCGCGCTCCTCCTCCTGCTCGCGATCCCGGCCTCGGCGCGGGACATCGTCGTCACGGGCCGCGTGCTGAAGGGCATGGAGCACAAACCCCTCCCCGGACAGAACGTGACGCTCCACATCGTCCGCGGGAGCGAGGAGCTGCCCGGCACGACGAAGAAGACCGACAAGGACGGAACCGTCCTCTTCGACAAGATCCCCGAGGGCGAGGGCCTCGAGTACTACCTGGCGACGGAATTCGAAGGAGCCTTCTACACGGAGGGCCCGATTCGGCCCGGCCCCGACGGATCCCTGAAGCAGACGATCCTCGTCTTCGACGTCGGAAAGGAGATCGACAAGGTCTCCGTCTCGAACCACCACATCATCATCGAGCGCGACAGCGACGGCCTGAACGTGAACGAGATCCTGATCATCGAGAACGCGGGCGAGACCTCCTACCTCGGCATCGGGGCGGATCACGCCCAGAACGCGGGGATGCGGCTCGGCCTTCCCGCGAGCATCAAGGCGTTCACGCCGGGCGTCGGCGCCGACGAGGGCACCCTGATCGTCCAGGGGCGCGAGATGATGAGCCTCCGCCCGATTCCTCCGGGACAGCGACCGCTCTCCTTCACGTACAAGGTCCCGCTCTCGGGGCGGATCGATCTCTCCCACCGCTTCTACTACCCGACGAAGACCTTCGTCGTGATGATCGACGACGCCTCCATGAAGCTGGAGTCGAAGGCGCTCACCTACGCGGGCTCGCGCGAGCAGGGCGGGAAGAAATACGAAATGTACACGGGGACCGACCTCGCGATGGGGAGCGAGCTCGAGATCCGCGTGCAGGGCGCCTCGTTCTGGTCGAACCCGGCCATCTATCCCTGGCTCGCGGTGCCGTTCCTCGTCGCGGGCGTCCTCTTCACGGCGCGCCGTCTCTCCCGCCAGGCGCCCCGGCCGGCTCCCGCGGGCGGCGCTGGTCCGTCGGCGGTCCTCGGCGCTCCGGCGCCCCAGGCGGCGCCGCGGGCGATCACACCCGCGACGGGCTCGCACGCCGCGAGCGGCGACGAGGATCTGGCGCAGACGTACGCCTATCTCATCGCCGCGCTCGACCAGGGGCGGGAGCGGGGCGAGATCTCGGCCGACAGCCACGGTCTCGTGCGGAGCAATCTGAAGCGCCGCCTCGAGCTCCTCGTGTCGCAGGAGCCGGCCTCGCGGGGCCGTTGAGCCCCATCGTCGCGTCCGCTCGATTCGGCGCGCTCCGCCCAGGCGGGGCGCGCCGTCCCCGTTCCTGAGTTCATGATCCTCCGCGCCGAAGGGATCCAGAAGCGGTTCGACGCGCGCGTCGTCCTTCGCGACGCGACGATCGAGGTCGCGCCGGGCGGCATCACCCTTCTCCTCGGCGCCAACGGGTCGGGGAAGACGACCCTCGCGAACATCCTCTCCACGCTCCTCGCGCCCGATCGGGGCCGGCTTCTGGTGGACGGCGCGCCGCTCGCGAGCCGCCGCACGGCCGCGCGCCGGGCGATCGGCTTCGCGAGCCACCGCCCGCTCCTCTATCTCGGCCTCACGCCGATGGAGAATCTGGTCTTCTTCGGCCGCCTGGCGGGGGTGGAGGCGCCCGAGCGCCGCGCGATGGCGCTCCTCGAGCGGCTCGGCATGGCCCCGTTCGCCTGCGCGCCGGTCGAGCGCTTCTCCCGCGGCATGCTGCAGCGGATCGTGCTGGCGCGCGCGCTCCTCGGCGAGCCCCGCGTCCTCCTCCTCGACGAGCCCTACACCGGTCTCGACGAGGAGGGCGTGGCCGTCGTGAACGACGTGCTGACGGAGGCGCAGGCCCGCGGCGCGGGGAGCCTCGTGATCACGCACGAGCCGGAGCGGGTCCGCCGCCTCGCGACGCGCGTGCTCCGGCTGAAGAGTGGGCGCGTGGAGGAGGCGGCGTGAGGACGGTCCTGGCCGTCGCGATGAAGGACCTCCGCCTCCACGCGCGCGACGCCCGGTTCCTGGCGACGCTCGCCCTCTTCAGCGCCTCCCTCGTCCTCATCCTCAGCGTCGCGTTCGGCCCGATCTTCTCCGATCCGGCGAAGGAGGCGAGCGCCACGCTCTGGGCGGCCCTCTTCTTCGCGGGGGTCCTGGGTCTCACGCGCGCGCTCGACCTGGAGGGTGAATCGGGAGGGGGCGACGCGCTTCGCCTCACGGGCGCCGACCCGTACGCGCTCTACCTCGGGAAGACCCTCGCGAACCTGATCCTCATCGGAGCCGACTTCCTCCTGCTCCTTCCCATCGCGTCGATCTTCTTCGACGTCGGCAGCCTGACGGCGCTCCCGGGGGTGCTCGGCGTGGCCGCCCTAGCCCTCGTCGGCTACGCCGCGTGGGGCACGCTCTTCGCGGCCCTCGCGCGCGGACTGCGCGCCCGGGAGCTCCTCCTCTCCGTGGTACTCTTTCCCTCGCTCGTCCCGCTCTGGATCGGCGCGGTGAAGCTGACGCAGGCGCTCTGGAGCGGCGGCGGCGTCGATCCCGTGCGGGATTGGCTGAAGGTCCTGGCGGTCATGGACGTCCTCGGGCTCGCGCTCGCGGCGTTCCTGTACGAGCTCATTCAGGAGGCGACCGAGTGATTCCGACGATGCCCGGGTGGTGGGGACGGCTGGGTGGCGCGCTCTGGGCCGTGTCGCTGGCCCTCGTGGCCTTCTCGTTCTGGATGGTGGCGAAGGCCCCGATCGAGGTGCAGATGGGGCCCGTTCAGAAGATCGTCTACGTCCACGTGCCGAGCGCCGTCGCGACCCTGATCGGATTCGGCGTCACGTTCGCCGCCTCGATCGCCTATCTGGCCACGAAGGACTGGCGCTGGGACGGACTGGCCGCGGCTTCCTGCGAGGTGGCGCTCGTCTTCGCGACGGTCGTGATGGTCACGGGTCCGCTCTGGGCGCGCTCCGCGTGGAACACCTGGTGGACGTGGGAGCCGCGACTCACGACGTTCCTCGTCCTCTGGATCCTCTACGCGGGGTACCACGTCGTGCGCGGCTCGCTCCGCTCGCAGGCGAAGCGGACCGTCTCGGCCGTGATGGGGATCGTCTTCTTCGTGAACCTCCCCATCGTCTGGAAGTCGATCGAGTGGTGGCGGGGATCGCTCCACCCGAAGAACGTGACGATGACGGGCGAGATGCGCGCGACGCTCCTGCTCGGCATGGCCGCGTGGATCGTCGTCTACCTGGCGGCGACGCTCCAGCGGATGCGGCTCGAGTACCGGGCCGAGGCGCGCGCCCTCGCGGACGACGGAGCGCCCGAAGCCGCCGCGGGAGGGGCGGGGGCATGACGTACGCGATCATCGCCTACCTGGCGACCCTCGCCATCTGGCTCGGCTGGCTCCTCCTGATCCGCGCGCGCTCGCGCTCGCTTCGGGACGACTGAGGCGCCGTGCGCGACCATCTGGACGAACTCGAGATCTCCCCGGAGCTGGTCCGGGAGATGGCGGACGCGGGGGAGGACTTCGTTCTCCTCGACGTCCGCGACGACGCCGAGTGGGAGAAGGCGCATCTGGAAGGAGCGATCCACATCCCGCTCCCCGAGCTGGAGTCGCGGATCGATGAGCTCGAGCCCTCGCGGGAGGTGATCGTCTACTGCCACCTGGGAGACCGGAGCGTGGACGCCTGCCTCGTGCTCTGGAACGCCGGCTTCCGGAAGGTGCGGAACCTGACCGGCGGCATCGACGCCTGGTCGGAGCTCATCGACCCGTCGGTCCCGCGTTACTGACCCGCCCCGCCCCGCCGCCTCCGGGCCGGCGCCGTCTCACAGGTGCACGTAGTTCGGCCCGCCGCCCCCCTCCGGTGGAACCCACGTGATGATCTGGTAGGGATCGGCGATGTCGCACGTCTTGCAGTGGACGCAGTTCGACGGGTTCAGCTTCAGCTTCAGCCCGCCTCCCTCCGCCGGAACCATCTCGTAGACGTTCGCGGGGCAGAAGTGCTGGCAGGGATTCCCGTATTCCTCCCGGCACCGCGTCGCGCAGATGGAGAGGTCGGAGACGAGGAGATGCGAGGGCTGGTCCTCGTCGTGCTTCGTGCCGGAATGGAAGACGTCGTTCACCTTCGTGAAGGTCTTCTGATTGTCGTACCGCCGCTGCGTCTCCTCCAGCGAGACCGGCGCGACGCCCGCGGCGGCCAGCGTCCTCATGCGCGCGTGGCCGGGCGTCCACGCCGGGCGCTCGCCGAATCCGCGGCCGCCCGTGACGATCTGGAGTCCCGTGTTCATCATCCCCGCCCACATCCCCCCCTCGAATCCCTGGTGGAAGTTGCGCACGCCGTGGAGTTCCTTCCACGCCCAGGATTCGCGGACCTTCCGATCGTAGGCGCCGAGCGTCTCCGCGTCGAAGCGGCCCGCGAGGAGCGCCTCGTACGCCGCCTCGGCCGCCAGCATTCCCGACTTCATCGCGAGGTGGACCCCCTTCAGCCTCGGCCCGTTCAGGAACGCGGCGCTGTCTCCGACCAGGAGCCCGCCGGCCCAGGAGAGGCGCGGCATGGCGTAGAAGCCCCCCTCGGGGATCGCCTTCGCGCCGTAGGAGAGGATCGTCCCGCCCTCGAGGAGCGCCGCGACCATCGGGTGGCGCTTGAACTCCTGGAAGAGACCGTGCGGGTCGGTCGTCGGATCGCGGTAGTCGAGTCCCGTCACCAGACCGACGGTCCACTTGTCGCCGTCCATGCCGTAGAGGAACCCGCCCCCGAAGGTGTGCGTGTCGAGCGGCCAGCCCATCGTGTGGACGACGCGCCCCTTCGGAACGCGTCCGGCGGGGAGCTGCCAGACCTCCTTCACGCCGGTCGCGTAGATCTGCGGCGCCCGCCCTTCGTCGAGGCGAAGCCGCGGCGTCAGGCGCTTCGCCAGCGATCCGCGGACGCCTTCCGCCAGCACCGTCACCTTCGCGCGGACGTCGGCGCCCGGCTCGAAGTTCGGCTTCCGGTTCCCGTGGCGATCGATTCCCTTGTCTCCGGTGCGGACCCCGACCATCCGGTCCTCCTCGAAGAGGGCGTCCACCGCGGCCATGTTCGGCAGGACGTAGGCGCCCGTCGCCTCCACCAGTCCGCCGAGCCACTTCTCGACGGCCCCGAGCGAGACGACGTGGTGGCCGTGGTTCCGGAGCGGAGGAGGGAGGAAGGGGAAGCGGATCTTCCCGCCCTTCGTGAGCAGGAAGAGGTCGTCGCTCGTGACGTCCGCTTCGATCGGCGCGCCCTTCTCGCGATAGCCGGGGAGGAGTTCGCGCAGCGCCCTCGGGTCGAGCACGCAGCCGCTGATGCCGTGCGCGCCGATCTCCGACGCCTTCTCCAGCACCGCGATCGAGACCTCGCCCAGGGCCAGGGTTCCCCCGCTCGCGGCGCTCCGGTTGTGCGCTTCGATCAGCTGCGTCAGACGAAGCGCGCCCGCGAGGCCCGCCGGCCCGCCGCCGACGAAGAGCACGTCCACGTCGAGGACGTCGCGGTTCTCGTTCATCGGGCGGCCGCGTTCTCGGAAGGCGCGCGGTGCGCGCGCGCTTCCAGCCACCGTTCGGCGTCGATGGCGGCCATGCAGCCGCTTCCGGCGGCGGTGATCGCCTGCCGGTAGACGTGATCCTGCACGTCGCCCGCGGCGAAGACGCCCTCGACGCTCGTCTTCGTGCCGTCGCGGGTCTTGATGTAGCCGTTCGGGTGGAGTTCCAGCGCCCCTCGGAAGAGATCGGTGTTCGGCCGGTGGCCGATGCCGATGAAGACGCCGTCGATCGGGACCTCGCGCTCGGCTCCCGTCTTCAGGTCGCGGAGCCGCACGCCGGTCACGGTTCCCTTCGCCGTGTCGAGGATCTCCGCGATCTCGGCGTTCCAAACGAAGGAGATCTTCGCGTTCGCGCGCGCCCGCTCCTGCATGATCTTCGACGCGCGGAGCTCGTCGCGCCGGTGGACCACCGTCACGTGCGACGCGAATTTCGTGAGGAAGGTCGCCTCCTCCATCGCCGTGTCGCCGCCTCCGACCACCATCACGTTCTTGCCGCGGAAGAAGAACCCGTCGCACGTGGCGCAGGCGGAGACGCCGTGACCCATCAGGAGCGACTCGCTCGGGATGCCGAGGAGCCTCGCGGAAGCGCCGGTGGCGACGATCAGGGCGTCCGCACGGTAGAGGGTTCCGTCCGCGCGGATCTCGAAGGGACGCGTCCCGAGGTCCACCGACTCGGCCTGCGCCCGGACGAAGCGCGTGCCGAAGCGCTCGGCCTGCGCGCGCATGTCCGCCATGAGCGCCGGGCCCATGATGGCCTCGCGGAAGCCGGGGTAGTTCTCCACCTCGGTCGTGATCGTGAGCTGCCCGCCGGGCTGCACGCCCTCGAAGACGAGCGGCTCCAGATTCGCGCGCGCGGCGTAGATCGCCGCGGTCAGACCCGCGGCGCCCGATCCGAGGATGATGACGCGTCGCGTTTCGGTCGTGGCCATGGAACAAGAGGCTCCTTGTGCGGGTTTTGATGCCCGAGGGGACGGCCCGGGTCCCGAATCGGACCGCGGCCGTCCGGCATCGAAAGGCAGGTCGATACGGACATTCTAGGGAATCCACGGCGGGCGTTCAACGGATTGCGGTGACACGCTCTAGCCCGGTTCGGTTCCTCACGCACCCCCCATCTCGGAGGATCTCGAGGATGCGTCGAAATCTGTGGGTCTCACTTCTCGCCGCCGGCGCGCTGGCCGTCGCGGGCGCGGCTCAGGCCGCCGTCTGGACGATCGACACCAGCCATTCGTCGGTCGGGTTCTCGGTCCGCCACATCTTCAGCAAGGTGCCCGGCTCGTTCGACAAGTTCTCGGGCCAGATCGACTACGATCCGGCGAAGCCCGAGGCGTCGTCGGTGAAGGTCGAGATCGAGGCCGCCTCCATCAACACGAAGAACGAGCGGCGCGACAGTCACCTCCGCAGCGCCGATTTCTTCGAGGTCGAGAAGCACCCGACGCTCTCGTTCCAGAGCACGAAGGTCGTGAAGGGCGAGGGGAACGCGCTCTCGGTGGAAGGGAACCTCACCATGAAGGGCGTGACGAAGCCCGTGACCCTGGCCGTCACGTTCCTCGGCGCCACCGATCCGAAGCCGGGCGCGCGCGCGGGATTCGAGGCGACGACCACGGTGAACCGAAAGGACTACGGGATCCTCTGGAATCGCACGCTCGACACCGGCGGGACGCTCCTGAGCGACGACGTGACGATCACGATCCTGATCGAGGCTCTGATCCCCGAAGAGAAGAAGTCGTAACGACGCGCCCGCCCGGGCGCTAGAGCCAACGCCGCATCCACGCCGCCACCGACTCGACCATCTCGAGAAGGGGCGGCGGGGTGCGGCGTAACTCGTCTCCGGCCTGAAACGAATGGCCGGCTCCCTCGATCACGCGAAGCTCGGTGGTCGCCGCGGGCGCGAGCGCCGCCAGCGCGCGCGCCTCCTCCAGCGGGACGAGCGCGTCGCGGGTTCCGTGCACCACGAGGAAGGGCGCCCGAAGCCGCGCGCCCGCGCGCGACGTGTCGTACCGCCCGCGTTCCCGCTCCCGCTCCAAATCGGCCAGGATCTCCGGACCGAGGAGGAGTGTTCGACGCGTCCGGAAGTCGTAGACCTCGACCGGCTCGCCGCAGCGCCACGAATCGAAGTAGGCGTCGGGCCAGACGCCGATCCCCGACGGAGCGGCGAGCGCGGCCACCGCCCCGACGCGCGGATCCTCCGCCGCGTGAAGGAGCGCCAGGGCTCCGCCGCGGCTGTGTCCGGCGATCCCCAGGCGGACGGAGTCTCCGGATCGCGCGTTCCCCGCCGACTCCGCGCCGCCCGCTTCCCGCTCCGGCGCGGCGATCCGGTCCGCCGTCCAATCCGCCACCCGCCGCAGGTCCTCCAGATCGCCGCCGTACGTGCCGCGACGGAATCGCTCCGGCTCGCCGAACGTCCCGGCGCGGTCGGTCACGCCCGACGCCGACGTGTTGAAGGTGACGACAGGAAGGCCCGCGTCGGCGAGCCGCCTGGCGAGGAAGGGGAGGAAGCCCCAGTCCTTGTAGCCTCGGAACCCGTGGGCGAGGAGCACCGCGCGGCCGGGGAGGGCCGCGTCGGGAGCGTACAGGTCGCCGCGCAGGGGGCCCCCGTCGGAGCCGGTCAGCTCGAACGGAACGGGAACGCGGAGGCGGAGCGCCTCCCGTTCGCCCGTCACGCGCGGGGCGCCGCCCGCCGGGCCTCGAGGTCGTGGATCAGATCGGGGAGCACGGGCCCGTCCCCCTCCACGAATTCGAGGTGCGCGAGCGCTTCGGGCGCGACCCAGCGCCACGCCGCGACGTCGAGCGCGCGCGGCGCGCCGGCCGTGTGGCGGCAGATGTGGAAGTAGAGGCTGACCGTCCGATCGGGATAGACGTGGGTGAGCGACCTCCAGAGGGGACCGACTTCCACTTCGATCCCGAGCTCCTCGCGGATCTCGCGCCGCAGGCACTCCTCGATCGACTCGCCCTGGTGTCGCTTCCCGCCCGGGAACTCCCAGCGGCCGCCCTGGTGGTCGTGCGCGTGCCGCCGCGTGATGAGCACCTCGGCGCCGTTCCAGAGTATGCCGGCCGCTACCTCGTATCGTCGCATGGGAGCCGTCAAACGTACCGGAGGAGGCGAAGCGGCGTCAACCGAGCCGGGCCGCTGGCCGGCGGAGGCGGCATGGCGCCGCCGCGCGGTCAGCCGGGAATCGTGTAGAGGAACGCGCGCCGCAGGCGCGCCGGGCGCGAATCGGGATCGAATCCGCCCTGGAGCCACGCGAGCCACGCGGCGGCGTCCTCGCGCGTGAGCGTCTCGGGGAGGAACTCGATCGCGCCGTAGGAGAAGCGGTCCCGGCTCCAGCCGAGATTGCTCCGCTTGTAGAAGAAGGCGCAGAGACGGTCGCGGTTCTCGCGCGGCCGGAAGACTTTCATGCGGCATCGGGCCGCGGCGCCGCCGTCCGGCGTCACGGGCGCGATCTCGAGGACGCCGTCCTGTTCGTCCACCGTGAATCCATCCCCGCGGCGTTGCGCGACGGCGCGGAAGGCGTCGAAGACCTCACGAAGGGAATCGCGACGGGCGGCGGCCGAGGGCTCGGCGGCCGCGCTCTGGGGGGAGGTCACGGCGCCGGCCGTTCC
>DATIQI010000378.1:0-2997 GCA_035470985.1 Acidobacteriota bacterium | reverse complement strand
AGACCGACTGGTTCTTCGCGGTGGCGTCCACGTATCGTTGCGTCCCGGGAGGCACCGTGCCGAGCGTGGTCCATTCGTAGGCGGGCGGCTCCGCGCGGCGCACTTCCAGCACGACGCCGGCAGGGAGCGCGGGGGGATCCTTCCAGGTCAGGAGCACGGCTCCGCCGCCGTCCCCGGGCCGGTCCCTGGCGACGAACTCCGTGGCCGAGGGCAACTCGCCGGGGGAAACGGACGCGCCGGGTTGCGCGGCCAGCGGGAAGGCCGCCACGAGGCAAAGCGCGAACAGGAACAGCGCTGCCGTGAATCTCACGACGGCGGAGCCTAGGCGACGGCTCCGGCGGGTGTCAACGCGCTTTTCGCCCGCGGATCCGCAAAATCGGCCAGACGTACACGGAAAGGGCGGGCCAGCGCTCGCAGAAGAACCGGAGAAAGTCCTTGGTCCATTGTCGTGGATGAACCTCGATTCCCCGGCTGAAGAAGGCGGGCAGGAGCTCGGGCTCGAGCCCCGCGTCGCGAAACTTGCCCATGAGCCAGAACGGATCGAGCTCGCGCTCCGGGTACTGTCCGTCCCGCGGGTCCCGGTAGCGAAACTCGGGCTTCCGGCGGACCGTGCCGGTCTGGAGGAGCTCCTCCACGCCGGTCGCGATCTGGTCCCCGAACATCCCACGGGTCTCCCGAACCGCTTCGAGCAGCTGATTGCTGGAAAGGTTGGGAAACCGCTCTCCCACCATCGCCCTCCGGGTGGCGAAGTACGGACCGTCCGGCTCCCGCTCCATGTCCTTCCACCCCCGGCGGCGGCGGCCCCGGGCGGGGAGGTAGAGCGAGTTGTTCTCGTCGCTGAGGAAGAAGATCCCGCCGGGCCGGAGGAGCCGGTGCGCCTCGGCGAGGAATCCCTCGAGGCTCCGCACGTGCGAGATCACGCAGTTCGCCATCACCCCGTCGAACGAGGCGCTCGGAAGCTCCATGGCGATCCCGTCCCCGTATCGCGCCTCGAAGTGCGTGACCGGCGGGTCGAGGCGCTGCGCCAGGTACGTGCCCACGGCCACCATGTCCCGGTCGATCTCGGTCGCGAGGACCCGGCGCGCGCCGTAGATGGCCACGAGGAGGGCCTTGATCCCGAACCCCGCCCCGAGGTCCAGCACGTCCTTCCCCTCCGCCTCGAGGTAGCGGTACATGTCGTGGCACTTCTGGAAGACGTGCTCGATGCGGGCGGGATTCCGGAGGATGCGAAGATGCTTGTAGTACGTGAGGAAGTATTCGGGGAGCTGGGCGCGAAGCGTCTCGTCGCTGGAGAGGAACACCTCGCGGAGCGACGCGAGTCGCCGCGCGGCGAGGTCGGACACTAGCCCGCCGATTCGCTCAGGATCCGCGACCGGCGAATCCCATGCGCGTTCATCCGGTTGTGAAGGTGCTGGCGGCTCACGCCCAGCGCCCGCGCGGCGCGCGACACGTTCGAGTCGCACTGGCGAAGCGCCTCGCGGATCGTCTCGGCCTCGACGGCGTCGAGCGTCTCCCGCAGGGTGTGCTGGCCGTCCCAGCGCCGGGTGACGGGAGGGCCGAGCCCGAAGAGCGCGGGCTCGACGAGCCCGCCGTTGTCGGCGAGCGCGACGGCGCGTGCCATCGCGTTCTCCAGCTCGCGCACGTTGCCGGGCCACGGGTGGCGGAGCAGGAGCTCGCGCGACTCGCCCGACATTCCCCGGATCTCTTTCTGCTGCTGCTTCGAGAAGAGGTCGAGGAAGTGCGACGCGAGGAGGAGCACGTCCTCGCCGCGCTCCCGGAGCGGAGGCAGGGAGATCGGGACCACGTTCAAGCGGTAGAAGAGATCCTGGCGGAAGCGGCCGGCATCGACCTCGGCGCGGAGATCGCGGTTCGTGGCCGCGACCAGGCGGAAGTCGACGCGGCGGGACACGGTGTCGCCCACCCGGCGGATCTGCGAGTCCTGCAGCACGCGGAGCAGCTTGACCTGGAGCGTCGCCGGCATTTCCCCGACCTCGTCGAGGAAGAGCGTGCCGCCGTCGGCGGCTTCGAAGAGACCGACACGATCCTCGGCCGCGCCCGTGAAGGCGCCCTTCCGGTATCCGAAGAGCTCGCTCTCCAGGAGGCTCTCGGGGAGCGCGCCGCAGTTCACGGCCATGAAGTTCTTGTCGCGCCGCGGTCCGTTCAGGTGGATCGCACGCGCGATCAGCTCCTTCCCCGTTCCGGTCTCACCCTGGATCAGGATCGAGACCTGCGTGGGGATGACCTTCTCGAGCAGCTCGATCACCCGGAGCATCTTCGGGCTCCGTCCCACCAGGATCCCGTAGCGGGACTCCTCCTTGAGCGCGCGGCGTAAATTGAGATTCTCGATCTCGAGCCGGTTCTTCGAGTCCTTCAGCTCCTCGTGGAGCCGCGCGTTCTCGAGCGCGACCGCGACCTGCGCGGCGAAGCCCTCGAGGATCGCGATGTCCTCGGGCGTGAACTCGTGCGCGATGGAATGGGAATCGACGTAGAGGACGCCCAGCACGCGCCCGGCATTCAGGATGGGCAGCGCGACCACGGTGCGGAGCGAGAGATCGCGCACGCTCTTGCGGTCCTGGAAGAGCGAGGAGCCGACCGCGTCGGGCACCCAGACGGTCTCGCGGCGGTGCGCGGCCTCCTCGGCGATACCCCAGGAGATCTGGAATTCCTCGGGAGGGAGCGTCGCCTCGTCACGGCTGCGCGCGATCTCGAAGTGGAGCTTCCCGTCCTCGCGCATGCGCATGAGGAATCCGCGATCGGCGGACGCGATCTGGACCACGGCGTCCACCACGCGGACCAGGAGCTCGTTCCAGTCGAGCGTGAACACCCTGCGTGCGATCCGCGAGGACGGCCGGACCTTCTACGTCGCCGAGACCCGCATCGACGCGACCGACGCGAAGAGCGCGAACCGCCGCCTCGCCCGGGCGACGGGCACGCACATGGAGCAGATCGGCGGGAAGTCGAAGGGCGATTGGACCGTCTCGCAGCGCTTTGGCGAGG
>DATIQI010000377.1:0-1555 GCA_035470985.1 Acidobacteriota bacterium | reverse complement strand
GGAGAAGCCCACCGATCGAGTACCCAGTTCGGGAAATTCGGAGACGATGCGCGGGGACATGCCCGAAGGATGCAGCGCGCGCACCGTGAGACCCATGCTGGCGGGAACCATCAGGCTGGAGACCACGGCCGACCTCCTCGTCCTCATTCGAGGGGGGGACAAGGCCGCGCGGGATCGCCTCCTCGGCCGCATCTACAAGCCGCTTCTCCGCTTCGCCCACGGCCGCCTTCCGGCCCGCGCCCGCGACCTCACCGACACCGAAGATCTTGTTCAGGTCGCCATGCTCCGAGCGTTGGACCATATAGAGGCGTTCGATTCGAGGCGCGAGGGAGCCTTCCTGGCCTACCTCCGCAGCATCCTCATCAATCTGATCCGGGACGAGGCGCGCCGCGTCGGCCGCCGCCCGGAACGGGAGGAGCTGCCGGAGGACCTCCCCTCCGCGGGTCCGTCGCCGCTCGAGGAAGCGGTCGGCCGCGAGGCGATGGAACGGTACGACGCCGCGCTCGATCGGCTCACGGAAGAGCAGAAGGAGGCGGTCATCCTGCGCGTGGAGATGGGGTACACGTACGCGCAGATCGCCGACGCGATGACGCTGGCCTCAACGGACTCCGCCCGCATGATGGTGACGCGGGCGATCGTCCGACTGAGCAAATTGATGCGACCCCGCGAGGTCACGGGATCGTAAGGAGAGGGAGCGAGGTGACGCATGGCCGATCCGATTGATCGCGTCGCGTCCGCCGTCTCGAACGGCGAACCGGTGGACTGGGTGCGGGAGAAGAGCCGGCGCCCCCATCTCATCGAAGCGCTCGACCAGCTCGACGTCCTGGAGCGGATCCGCCGCACCCACGCGTCGGTCGATCCCGACGACGGCTCGACCCAGAACCTCGCCGAGGCGGAGGACCGCACCGAGACGGTCCGTCCCGAAGAGCGTCCCGAGCCGCTCTTCCGCTGGGGACGGCTCGAGGTCATCGAGTTGGTGGGGGAGGGCGGTGGCGGCACCGTCTATCGCGCCATCGACACGGCGCTGAACGCCGAAGTCGCGCTGAAGCTCCTCCGTTCCGACTACGTCGATTCACCGCAACTGGTGGAGCGCTTCCTGGAGGAGGCGCGCCGGCTGGCGCGCGTGCGCCATCCCAACGTCCTCCTCGTTCACGGCGCCGATCAATTCGACGGACGGGTCGGCCTCTGGACCGAGTACATCACGCCTGCTTCTCGCTCGAGACGGGTGAAGCGATCGGTGCCCCCGCGCTCAATCCGCTGCCCTGCTACTCGATCGTTCGGCGCGGCACGCGCGTGAGCATCGGCGAAAAGCGGGAGCCGCCGCATCGAGTGCTCGAGGGCGCGCTGCCGAAATCGATCGTCGTGCTCGGCGCGGGCGCAGCGGGCGCCGCGTCGGTGGAGACGCTCCGCCGCGAGGGCTATCGCGGGCCGATCGTGCTCGTGGGTGACGAGCCGCCCGGACCGGTCGATCGCCCGAACCTCTCGAAGGACTACCTCGCCGGCACGGCGCCGGAGGAGTGGATCCCCTTGCGCGGCCCGGACTTCTACCAGGAGC
>DATIQI010000376.1:0-1805 GCA_035470985.1 Acidobacteriota bacterium | reverse complement strand
GTACTCGCGCCCTTCCTGGCCCTGATCCTCGGCGCGGGTCTCCTCGCGCTCGCGACGGCGCGCGGCGGAACGGCTGCGGCCGCGGATTCGGCGCGCGCGGACTCGGCCGCCGCTCCGGCTCCGGTGAAGGGTGCCGCGACGGCCGCGGCCTCCTCGCCCGCCGCCGGTTCCGACGCGCCCGATCCCGGGATCTACGCCGCCGGAGCCGGCTCCGGCGCGCTCGCTCCCGTTCCCTGGAAGATCGGCGAATACTTCCAGTTTTCCATCGACTGGAACGGACTGAACGGGGGAAGCTCGCTCATGCAGGTGCAGAACTTCCACCGCGTGGACGGCCGCCGCTGCTACCGCATCGTCACGAAGGCCGAATCGAACTCGTTCGTCTCGAAGTTCTACAAGGTGCGCGACCGGGCGGAGAGCAGCATGGACGCGGAGTCGCTCTACTCGCGCCGTTTCGTGAAGCGGCTGCGCGAGGGGGGCTACAAGAAGGACGTGGACGTCCGGTTCGACCAGGCGGCGCGGAAGGCCTACTACGAGAACGGCAAGACCCTCGACGTCGCGGCGGGCGTGCACGACGTCCTCTCCGCCTTCTATTATGTGCGGACGCGGCCGCTCCCCGACGGAGCCACGATCCTGGTGCCGACGCACGACAACGAGAAGAGCTACGAGATGGAGGTGAAGGTGCTGAAACGCGAGAAGGTCGAGGTGCCGGCCGGGACCTTCGCCTGCGTCGTCGTGGAGCCGAAGCTGAAGTCCGAGGGGATCTTCAAGGCGAAGGGCGGCATGCAGGTCTGGCTGACCGACGACGAGCGCCGCATGCCGGTGATGGTCCGGAGCAGCGTCCCGGTCGGCTCGATCTCGGTTCGCCTGACCGACTACCGGCTCGCCTTCGAGGGCCGGAAGTGAGCCGGCACGAGGAGATCGATCTCGCCGGGGTCCGCACGATGTCGGTGGCGAAGCGGCCGACGAAGGTGCGGGTGGAGCAGTTCGCGCCGGCGCCCGATCCGGACGCCGCGATCGGCACGCTCGACCAGTACCTCCCCGACATCCTGGCCGGAGCGGCGCTTCGCGACCTGATGCAGGCGTGGGCGCTCGCCCGCGCGTCGGGCCGCCCGGCGGTCGCCATGCTGGGCGGGCACGTCGTGAAGACGGGCGTTCAGCGCCCCTTCCTCTCCCTCCTCGACGCGGGCGCCTTCACCGCCGTCGCCATGAACGGCGCCGCCGCCATCCACGACTTCGAGGTCGCGCTCTTCGGGACGACGTCGGAACCGGTGGAGGAGACGCTGGTCGGAGGGAACTTCGGCATGGTGGAGGAGACGCCGGTCCTCATGAACCAGGCGATCCAGGACGGCGTGGCGAAGGGTCTGGGGCTCGGGGAGGCGCTCGGCGCGTTCCTGGTCGACGCCGAGGCGCCGCACGCCGATCTCTCCATCCTGGCGGAAGCGGCGCGACTCGGCATTCCGCTCACGGTGCACGTGGCGATCGGCACCGACACGATCCACGTCCACCCCTCCTTCGACGGCGCGGCGACGGGCGCGGCGACGCACCGCGACTTCCGCATCTTCGCCGCGGCGCTCCGCGACTTGGAGGACGGCGTCGTCCTGAACTTCGGCTCGGCGGTGATCCTGCCCGAAGTCTTCCTGAAGGCGCTCTCCACCGTCCGCAATCTCGGCCACACGGCCAGCCGCTTCACGGCGGCGTCGTTCGACCAGATCCGCCACTATCGACCGGAGAAGAACTTCCTCGAGCGGCCGCTCCGCGCCGGGGGAAAGGGGCACTCCTTCGTGGGGCCCCATGAACTCTGGATC
>DATIQI010000375.1:0-3324 GCA_035470985.1 Acidobacteriota bacterium | reverse complement strand
GTGCTGGCGAAGCCGGCGCGGTAGACGCCATTGTTCACGTTGGCGTAGACGAACGCATTGATCTCGTCGATCTCCTGGCTCCTCGCCCTGCTTCTCGCCGCCGCGCTTCCACTGCTCGATTCGCCCAGCCGCGCCGCGCCGCGCGGGAAGATCTACATCATCGGATTCGACGGCATGGACCCGCGCGTGGCCGAGCGATTGATGGCCGAGGGGCGGCTTCCGAATTTCCGCTGGATGAAGGAGAACGGCGCCTTTCGCCGTCTTCGCACCACGAACCCGGCGCAGTCGCCGGTCGCGTGGGCGACGTTCTCCACGGGCCTGAACCCGGGGAAGACGCGGATCTACGACTTCCTCCGTCGCAATCCGAAGACGTACTACCCCGACTTCTCGACGGTCACGGTCGAGCGCGGCCGCTTCGCCTTCGGCTTCCTCCCCACGCGCGCGCCGAAGGTGATCAACAATCGGAAGGGAACGACGTTTTGGCAACTGGCCGCCCGCGAGGGAATCCACGCGACCATCCTGAACGCCCCCATCAATTTCCCCCCGGAGCCCCTACCTAACGGGGTACTCCTCTCGGGGCTGGGGGTTCCCGACATTCGCGGCACGATGGGGACCTTCTCCTACTGGGCCACCGACGCCACGAACGCGGGCGACACCGAGATGGGGGGAAAGGTCGCCCGGCTGAAGCTGGACGCCGCCGGGCGCGCTCGGTCGGTCGTGCACGGCCCGCGAAATCCCCTGGCCGAACGGGACGCCGAGGGGCGCATCCCGGACCTCACGCTCCCGATCGAGTTCCGCCGCGTGAAGGGGAAGGCGAAGGCGGTGCGGATCGCCCTCCAGGGCCAGGTTCAGACGGTGGCCCAGGGCGCCTGGAGCGATTGGTACACGATCCGCTTCACGGTCGCGCCGCTCGTCACCGTGCACGGGATCGCGCGCTTCCATGTCGTGGAGGCCGCGCCCGAGCTTCGCGTCTACCTCTCGCCGATCTCCTTCGACCCGCGCCGCCCCGCGGTCCCCATCAGCCAGCCGCCCGCCTACTCGGCGCAGGTGGCGCGGCGGATCGGCCTCTTCAAGACGCTCGGCTGGCCCGAGGACACATGGGCCCTGAACGAAGAGAAGACCGACGAGCGGATCTTCCTCGAGGATCTCCACGACTCGTTCAACCGCCAGCGCGAGATCGTCTTCGACGCGCTCCGGCAGACGAACCCCGATCTCTTCGTCTCCGTGTTCCGGGCGCCCGACAATATCCAGCACATGTTCTGGCGGCTGATCGATCCGAAGCACCCGATGTACAACAAGCGGCTGGCCGACCGCTACGGTCCCGAGATCGACCGCGTCTACGTCCGCGCCGACTCGCTCGCGGGCGAGTTCCTGGCGCGCGCGCGGCGCGACCGAGGCACCGTCCTGATCGTCTCGGATCACGGCTTCTCGTCGTTCCGGCGCGCGGTGAACATCAACACCTGGCTCGCCCGGAACGGGTTCCTCGCGCTCTCGCGCCTCGACCCGGTGCGCGACCGGAACCTCGAGGATCTATTCGGCCGCGGGACGTTCTGGCCCAACGTGGACTGGTCGAAGACGCGCGCCTACGCGCTCGCCCTCGGCCAGATCTACGTGAACCTCGAGGGGCGGGAGTCCCGGGGCGTGGTGAAGCCCGGGGCCGAGTACGAGGCCGTCCGAAACGAGCTGATCGAGAAGTTCTCGGCGCTTCGAGACCCCGACTCGGGAGATCCGGTCGTGCGGCGCGTCTTCAAGCGCGAGGAGATCTTCAAGGGGCCCTACTTCGCGGAGGCCCCCGATCTGGTGGTCGGCTTCCACGAGGGATACCGCGTGTCGTGGCAGACCTCGCTCGGCGGCATCCCGCCGGAGATCATCGAGCCGAACGAGCGGCGCTGGAGCGCGGACCACTGCTCGGTCGATCCGGAGCTGGTTCCGGGCGTCCTCTTCTCGAACCGCCCGCTCGCCGCCGAAGCGCCCGGCATCGAGGACATCGCCCCGACCGTGCTCCGCGAATTCGGCATCGCCGTCCCCGGCGATATGGACGGCCGCGACCTGGGGCTGCGCTGACGCGATGTCCCCCCGCTGGCGCCTCTACTGGGAACTGGCCCGGCCCTTTACCCTCATCGCCCCGGCGCTCGGCATGTTCACGGGAAGCGTGATCGCGCTCGGCGCGCCGCCGGCGGTGCCGCTCACGCCCTGGGTCGCGGCGAAGATCGCGCTCGGGACCCTGATGGCCGCCGTGCTGAACGCAGCCTCGAACACGCTGAACCAGGTCACCGATCTCGAGGCCGACCGGATCAACAAGCCGGGACGGCCGGTCCCCTCCGGACGGATCGAGCCGGCGGCCGCGATCCGCCTGGCCGGCGCGCTCTACGCTCTGGCGTTCCTCCTCGCGGCCGCGGTCGGACCCCAGTGCGTCTGGCTGGCGGGGATCGCGGCGCTCCTCACGGTCCTCTACTCGGCGCCCCCCTTCCGGCTGAAGGCGGTTCCCTACCTGGCGAACGTGGTGATCGCCGTGCCGCGCGGCGTGCTCCTGAAAGTGGCGGGGTGGGCCTGCGTGCGTGATTTCGGGCGGACCGAGCCGTGGTACATCGGGCTCGTCTTCGGGTTCTTCCTTCTGGGGGCGACGACGACGAAGGACTTCGCCGACGCGAAGGGGGACGAGGCGGCGGGATTTCGGACCCTGCCGGTCGTCCTGGGCCCGAAGCGCGCCGCCTGGTTCACCGCGCCCTTCCTGGTCCTACCCTTCCTGATGATCCCCTACGGGGTCCATCTCGGCGTCCTCACGGGGAGCCGGACCCTCCTCTACCTCCTGACCGCGGTGCTCTGCGTCTGGGGGGCCTACGTCTCCTACCTCATGGTTCGCCGCCCCGACGATCTCGCCAGGACCGAGAACCACCCCTCCTGGACCCACATGTACGTGATGATGTTCGTGGCGCAGATCGGCTTCGCGCTGGCGTACGTGGGACGATCCGGGCCCTAGGGGCTCGCCGGGAAAAAACGAGGGGCGCGAACGTTACGTTCGCGCCCCCGAGTCTCGGACCGCTTGACCGGGTCCGGGACGACTTCGAACTGCGTGCGCCCCTGGTCGCTGATCCGTCAACGCGGATCGTCCACGCGCCGGAAAAGACGCGCGGCGTCGCGCATATTCTGCGGCCGGTGGAGGGGGGGAAGACCCGAGCCGCGTATGACGTCCTGCTACATCGCTTCGCGCCGCCTCTTACGGGTTGTTCGGCGAATCGCAGTCGTGATTCAGATGCGCCAGGATGATGTTCAAGTCCGCCAGCGCCACGACTCCGGTCGAGTCGAAATCGCGCCAGTAGCTCA
>DATIQI010000374.1:0-6430 GCA_035470985.1 Acidobacteriota bacterium | reverse complement strand
GGCGGTGAACGCGGCGGACCTCGGCGCGGCGGCGAACGCGGCGGCGAACGCGGCGGGCCCGGACGCGGCGGCGAGCGCGGCGATCGCGGCGGGCGCGGTCGCTCCGGACGCGGGCAAGGGAGCGGCCGTTCCGAGCGCGAGCCGGAAGGGGCCCGCGCCGAGCGCGCGCCCGAAGCCGGCCCCGCGCGCGAACCCGATCGCGGCGGCCCCGATCGCGGCGGCGCGACCGAAGGGGGGGAATGAGGCGGTGTACGGGCGGATTCGGAAGGTCCACTTCGTGGGAATCGGCGGCAGCGGCATGAGCGGCATCGCGGAAGTGCTCCTGAACCTCGGCTACGAGGTCAGCGGCTCCGACCTGAAGGAGTCCGAGGTGACGGCGCGGCTCCGCGCGCTCGGCGCCCACGTGACCGCGTCCCACGACGCGGCGAACGTGGAGCAGGCGGAGGTCGTGGTCGCCTCCACGGCGATCGCGGCGGCCAATCCGGAGCTCACGCGCGCCCACGAGCGGGGCATCCCGGTGATCCCGCGCGCGGAGATGCTGGCGGAGCTGATGCGGATCAAGTACTCGGTCGCCGTCGCGGGAGCGCACGGGAAGACGACGACGACCTCGATGGTGGGGGAGATCCTGGCGCACGGCGGGCTCGACCCGACGGTGATCGTCGGCGGCCGTCTCAAGGCGCTCGGCGCCCACGCGCGCCTGGGGCAGGGGCCGTTCCTCGTCGCCGAGGCGGACGAGAGCGACGGGTCGTTCCTCTTCCTCTCTCCCACCATCGCGGTCATCACGAACATCGACGAGGAGCACCTGGACTACTACAAGTCGCTCGACGCGATCCGCGAGGCGTTCGCCACGTTCGTGAACCGCGTTCCGTTCTACGGCACGGTCATCCTTCCGGCCGACGAGCCGAACGCGGCGGCCCTCCGCCCGAAGGCGAACCGGCGCACCGTGACCTACGCGCTCGACGCGGCCGCCGACGTGGAGGGGCGCGACCTCGCGGTCGGTCCCGCCGGCGTCCGCTTCCGGCTGCGCGTCCGCGGCCGCGACGAGGGAACGATCGAGCTTAAGGTGACGGGCGTCCACAACGCGCGGAACGCGCTCGCGGCCATCGCGGCGGGCTGGGAGCTGGGCGTGCCGGTGGCGGCCATCCGGGACGCGCTGCGCGAGTTCGCCGGCGTGGGACGCCGGCTCGAGCTGCGCGGGTCGCTCCAGGGCGCGCCGTGGATCGACGACTACGCCCACCACCCGACCGAGATCGCGGCGGCGATCGCGGCCCTGCGCGCCACGCACGGCCGCCGGATCGTCGCGGTCTTCCAGCCGCATCGCTATTCGCGGACGAAGGCGCTGATCGACCGCTTCGCCGGCTGTTTCGTCGGCGTCGCGGAGCTGATCCTCCTTCCGATCTATCCGGCGGGCGAGGCGCCGATCGCCGGCGTGAACAGCGCGCTGGTCGCGGCGGCCGTCGAGAAGACGGGCGGAACCCGCGTCCGGCTCGCGGCGAATCACGAGGAGGCGGCCGCCCTGGCGCGTCCGCTCCTCGGCGCGGACGATCTCTTCCTCACCATCGGCGCCGGGGACGTCTACCGGGTCGGAGCGCTGGCGCGCGCGAAGGAGCATGCGACATGAGAGCGGGCTATCGAGGCGTACCCACCTGGAAGCTTCCGGCGCGCCGGCGGCTCGTCCGGCGCCTCCTCTTCGCGGGGGCGGTGATCGGCGTCGCGGTCCTCCTCGCGCCCGTCGCCGCGCTCCCGGCCGGGAAGGCGCTCGGGCGCGTGCCGATCTTCCGCGTCCGGACGATCGAGGTGACGGGGCTCCTCTATCTATCGGCCGAGGAAGTCCGCGCGATCCTGCCGGTGCGCGAGGGGGACAACCTCCTCCTCCTGCGTCCCGACGTGGTCGAGGCGGCGCTCCGCGAGAACGCGCGCATCGAATCGGCGCGCGTGACGCGGCGCCTCGGCGGGGTGCGCGTCGATCTCCTCGAGCGGCGTCCCTTCGCGCTCCTCAGCGCGGGGTCGCTGGTCGAGGTGGACGAGCGCGGCGTGGTGCTCCAGCCGCTCGAGCGCGGGCTCCTGGCCGATCGGCCCGTCATCACCGGGCTCGGCCTTCGGTCGGCCGCGTCGGGCGAGCGGATCGCGTCGCCGGCGCTTCTCGACCTCCTGCGTCTCGTCGCGCTCCTCGAGGAGCCGCAGGTCGGGCTGATCGCCGAGATCTCCGAAATCGCGTACGAGTCGCGCGCCCGGGCGGTGCTCCGCACCGCGCGGGACCAGATCCCCATCGTGGTGGATCCCGAGCAGACGTCGCTCTCCGCGATGCGCGCCCTGTCGGCGACGCTCCGCGACGTGCGCGCCCGGGGACGCCGCGTGGAGCTCGTGGACGCGCGCTATCAGGGACAGGTCGTCGTCCGCTGCGCACCGGGCAGCGAGACGACGGACGCGCCTCCGGCGCGGGAAAAGGTCTAGGGAGGGCGGCATGGCGGACGGGAGGACGTACACGGGTCTCGACATCGGGACCACGAAGATCACCGCGGTCGTCGCGGAGCCCGACGAGAGCGGCGAGGCGATCCGCATCCTGGGGATCGGCACCGCCCCCTCGGACGGGCTGAAGCGGGGCGTCGTCGTGAATCTGGAGAAGACGGTCCGCTCCATCCAGCACGCGGTGGGCGAGGCGGAGCGGACCTCGGGACGGCGGATCCAGCACGTCTACGCGGGCATCGCGGGCGACCACATCCGCGGTCTGACCAGCCGGGGCGTCATCGCCGTCTCGCGGAAGGACACCGAGATCCGCGCCCAGGACGTGGAGCGGGTCGTGGAGGCGGCGAAGGCGGTCGCCATTCCCGCCGACCGCGAGATCCTGCACGTCCTGCCGCAGGGCTTCGTGGTGGACGACCAGGACGGCATTCACGATCCCGTCGGGATGTCGGGCGTGCGGCTCGAGGCCGAGGTGCACATCATCACGGGCGGCACGAGCGCGTGCCGCAACATCGTCCGCGCCGCCGAGAAGGCGGGGCTCCATGTGGACGAGCTGGTGCTGGAGCCGCTCGCCTCGGCGAACGCGGTCCTCACGCCCGAGGAGCGCGATCTCGGCGTGGCGCTCCTCGACATCGGCGGCGGCACCACCGACGTGGCGGTCTTCTTCGAGGGCGCCATCCGGCACACGGCGGTCGTCGGGCTCGGCGGCGCGAACGTCACGAACGACCTCGCCATCGGGCTCCGCACGCCGGTGGAGCGGGCGGAGGCGCTGAAGCTCGCGAGCGGCTGCGCGCTCACCTCCATGGTGCGCGCCGACGAAACCGTGCGCGTGCCGAGCGTCGGCGGGCGCCCCGACCGCGACATCTCGCGGCACATGCTCTCCATGATGATCGAGCCGCGCGCGGAGGAAATCCTCGCGCTGGCCCAGAAGGAAGTCCGCAAGAGCCACGTGGCCGAGCTCCTCGGCGCGGGCGTCGTCCTGACGGGCGGCGCGTCGCTCCTGGAGGGGATGTCCGAGCTGGCCGAGCAGGTCTTCGATCTGCCCGTCCGCCTCGGAGCGCCTCAGGGCGTCAGCGGCCTGGTCGACACGATTTCCGGTCCCCGCTACGCCACGGGCGTCGGACTCGCGCTGCACGCGTTCCTGTGCGACGCGCGTCCCCGCTCGTCGGGCGCGGGTTTGTTCACGAAGTTTTTCACCGGCGCGCGCCGGTGGATCGAGGAGCTGGTCTAGGACCGGCGCAACCAGGGAGGAACGTGGAGATGTTCGAGTTGGTGGACGACGGGCAGGAACGGACCGGGGCCTCGATCAAGGTCATCGGCGTGGGCGGCGCCGGAGGGAACGCGGTGAGCCGGATGATCGAGTCCGGGCTTCGCGGCGTGGAATTCCTGGCGGCGAACACGGACGCGCAGGTGCTCACGCAGTCGCGGTGCGCGCGCCAACTCCAGATCGGCGCCGGCATCACGCGCGGGCTGGGCTCGGGCGCGAAGCCCGAGGTGGGGAAGGCCGCGGCCGAGGCGGACGAGACGATGATCGCGGAGGCGCTCGAGGGCGCCGACATGGTCTTCGTGACCGCGGGCATGGGGGGCGGCACCGGGACCGGCGCGGCCCCGGTGGTGGCGCGGATCGCCCGCTCGCTCGGCGCGCTGACGGTGGCGGTGGTCACGCGGCCGTTCGAGTTCGAGGGCCGGCGCCGGATGCAGTCGGCGGAGGACGGGCTCCGCGAGCTCCGGGCGAACGTGGACACGCTCATCATCATCCCGAACCAGCGGCTCCTCACGATCGTGGACCGGAACACGCCGCTGCGGGAAGCGTTCCGCACGGCGGACCAGGTGCTCCATCATGCGACGAAGGGGATCTCGGACCTGATCACGGTGCCGGGCCTCGTGAACCTCGACTTCGCCGACGTGAAGACCGTCATGGCGGAGCGGGGGAACGCGCTGATGGGCGCCGGGATCGCGACCGGGGAGAACCGCGCCTACGAAGCGGCCCAGTCGGCCGTGTCGAGCCCGCTCCTCGACGACATCTCGATCACCGGCGCGGAAGCCCTCCTGGTGAACGTGACGGGCGGCGAGTCGATGAGCCTGCACGAGATCAACGAAGCGGTCTCCGTGGTGGTGGACGCCGCTGGGCGCGACGCGAACGTGATCTTCGGAGCGGTGATCGACGATACGATGGGCGACGCGATCTCGATCACCGTCATCGCGACGGGGTTCGGAAAGGCGGAGGAACGCCGGGTCGCCGAGCCCGTGGCGAAGGGCCGTCCGGCGGGTCTGCCGGGCGCGTTCGCTCCGGCCCACGCCGGAACGGCGCACGCTTCCGGAAACGGCTCGGGTTCGGGCCTGCCGCGGATCATCCCGATGACGCCGCCGGCCGAGCGGGCGCCGAGCGCGCCCGTGACGGTTCGGATGGAGCTGGACGAAGAGGAGCTTCCCGAGATCGAAGGGATCGAGGCGATCGGCACGATGGAGGAGGACGGACTGAAGCCGGCGGGCGCGGGCGCGGCGGGACGCGGGACGTTCCGGATGGCGCCGGGTTCGCTGCGGCGGCCGTTCGGCGGGCGCGTGATCTCCAAGGACAACATGGACGTGCCGGCCTTCATGCGGAAGCAGATGGACTGATCGCCCGAACGGGCGGTACGAAGCGGGGAGGGGTCGCGGGGTGGAGGCGCGAAGGCGCGTCCGGGGCTAGACCGCCCGGGCGCGCCTCGCTTCGCTTTGGGGCATGGCCTTCTGAACGCGGCCCGATCGGAGGCAGCGCGAGCAGACGCGGAGCCTCTTGGGACGGCCCTGCACCACGGCCCTCACGGTCTGGAGATTGACGTTCCAGCGCCGCTTGGTGACGTTGTGCGCGTGGCTCACGTTCTGGCCGAACTGCACGCCCTTCTGGCAGATGTCACAAGTCTGAGCCATGAATTCCTCCGGTAGACGTCGAGCCGAGGAGACTACCCGATCGGGGCCCGGCGAGGCAACCCCCTTCTCCGGCACGCCTCGCGGCCGCCGGCGCCGTCCCGCCCCCTTTGACTCCGCGCCCCCGGCTCCCTAGCATCGTCCCGATGCCTTCGCTCGTCGAACCGGTCCGCTACCTGAAGGGCGTCGGTCCCGAGATGGCGCGCCGCCTGGAGCGCCTCGGGATCGTCACGATCCGCGACCTCCTCTATCACCTCCCTTCGGGGTATCGCGACCGGAGATCGGTCACCGCGATCGCGCGGCTCCAGACCGGCGTGGAGGCGACCATCGCCGCCTCCGTCGTCTCCGTCGAGGCGCGCCGCCGCCGGACGGGGCGGGCCGATCTCGTGGCGTCGCTGCGGGACGAGTCGGGGTTCCTCCGCGCCGTCTGGTTCCACGCGCCCTACGTGGCCGAGCGGCTCCGCGTGGGGGAGCGCTATCTCTTCTCGGGGACCGTGCAGCGCTTCCGCGGTCCCGAGCTCCACAATCCCGAGTTCGAGCCGGAGGAGGGGGGCGATCGCGTCCACGTGGAGCGCCTCGCGCCGCGCTACCCGCTCACCGAGGGGGTGAGCGAGCGGTGGGTCCGGGCGCGCGTCCACGACGCGCTCGAGTCGCTTCCGCCGGTGCCCGATCTCCTCGCCGAGGAGCGCCGCGCCGCGCTCGGCGTGCCCTCGCTCGACCGCGCCTTTCGGGAAATCCACTTTCCGCGGCGCCCCGAGGACGCCGAAGCCGCGCGCCGGCGGCTCGCGCTGGAGGAGCTTCTGCGGCTCCAGATCTCGCTCCAGTACGCGCGCCGCCGCCACCGCGACCGCCTCGTCGCGCCCTCGCTCGCCGCGGGCGCCGCGGCGATGCGCGCCTTCGCGAAGTCGCTCCCCTTCCGGCTCACCGGGGCTCAGATCCGCGCGCTCCAGGCGATCGCCGCAGATCTCGACGGCGTGAAGCCGATGCGCCGGCTCCTCCTGGGCGACGTCGGATCGGGGAAGACGGTCGTGGCGCTGGCCGCCGCGGTGCGCGCCGCGGC
>DATIQI010000373.1:0-3603 GCA_035470985.1 Acidobacteriota bacterium | reverse complement strand
GGCGGCGAACGCGGCGGCGATGCGGCCGCGGCCGCCCGCGCCCGGCACGCTCAGCCGCCGAGCGCCGCGGCGCGGCGATAGGCATCGCGCGCGCGGGCCGGGAGCTCCTTCTTGTCGTAGCAGACACCGAGGAGGCGGTGGATGCGCGGGTCGTCCGTCACGAGGCGCGCCGCCTGCTCCAACGCGAGGATCGCCTGGTCCACGGCTTCCTGCTTGTTGTACGCGATGGCCAGGTGGTAGTGGAGTCGCCCGTCGTCGGGGCGGATCGCGAGCGCCGCCTTCAGGTCGGTGACGGCCGCGGCGTAGTTCCCCACCTTCAGATGGAGGAGCGCGAGCGCGTAGTGGGTCTCCGGGTTCCCGGCGTCGAGGCGCGCGGCGTGGGCGAGCGAGGCTTCGGCCGGCTCCAGCTCGTCCTCGGCGAGGAGCGCCCAGCCGAGATTGAAGTGGGCCCCGCCACTCTCCGGGTTCAGGCGGACGGCGTCGCGGAACTCCGCGATCGCCTCCTCGGGAAGCCCCGACTCGATGTAGAGGATTCCGAGGTTCGTGTGCGCTTCGGCGCAGGCCGGATCGACGATCACCGCCCGCTCGAGCGCGCGGCGCGCCTCGCCGCGCTCCCCCAGGTCGGCGCGGGCGAGTCCCAGGTTCACCCAGGCGCGCACGTGGCGCGGATCGTGGCGGACCGCTTCGTCGTACGCCCCGCGCGCCTCGCGGACGCGTCCCTGGCGCCCCTCGTGGAGCCCGCGGCGATACCACGTCTCCGCATGCGCGGGCTCGAGATCGAGCGTCTGGCGGAAGAGGCGTTCCGCCTCTTCGTGCGCGCCGCTGCGCGAGAGGAGGTCGGCGAGCGACGAGAGGAGCTCCACGTCGCGCGGCGAGGCCAGGATCGCCTGGCGGAGCGCGTCGATCGCGCGCTCGCCGGCGCTCGCGGCGTCCGTCGCGGTCGCGGCGCCCGGGGACGTCTCGGTCATCGGAAGCGGCATCGTTCGATCCACGCGCGGAGCCTAGAAACCGTGCGCGCGGAGGTCAACGAAAAAGGCCCCCGCGGGGGCCCTTTCGATGAATTCGTTCACCGGCCGGCTCGTCGCGCCTTCCCTGGCGCGCCGGCCCTACCGGGAGTAGTCGATCGAGTCGAACGAAGAGGCCTTGGCCTTCTTCTTCGGTCCCTTCACTTCCTCGTCGAGCTCGATTCGGACCTCGAACGTGACTCTCAGCTTCCCCGAAGGCGGGAACTTGCCGAGGTCGATCGGGACCGTGATCCGGCGCGCGTCGGAGGCGACCGAATCGCCGCCCCTCGAGGAGTCGTACGACCGGTCGCGCTCGAATCCGTCGCCGTCGAGGCCGTCGCTCGAAGCGCGCGCCGCCGAAACCTCGCCTCCCTCGCGGACGAAATCGCTGTCCGAGAGGACCATCGCCTCGTCGGCCGCGCTGGGGGCGGGCTCCACGAACATCGGCGACGGCTCTTCCACCACGGCATTCTCCGGGAGGAAGACCTCTTCCTGAGGCGCGACGGGGGCCTTCGCGGCCGCCGGAGGCGCCGAATGAGTAATCGGGGTCTCGTCGGCGGCCGGCTTCCGTTCCGCCTTCCCGTCGGCCACCCGGGGCGCACCGCCGAGACTTCCCCGATCCCGATCCACGACGTCCTTCGCGATCTTGGCGAGCAGGATCTTGCTCACGCCGCGCAGCGTCTCGAAGACGCCGCCGCCGTTCACCGCCTGCGCCTCGAACGTCGGCACGTTGTGGGGATTCAGCTCGCGGTTCATCTCCGCGACCGACAGCGCGTTCGGGAGATCCCGCTTGTTGTACTGGAGGACCCAGGGGATCGACTTCAGGTCGAGCCCGTAGGCCTTCAGGTTCGCTTCGAGGTTCGCGAGGCTCTCGCGGTTCTCGGCCATCTTGTCCGGCGCCGAATCGGCGACGAACACGACGGCGTCCACGCCTTTCAGCACCAGCTTCCGCGTGGCGTTGTAGTAGACCTGGCCGGGCACCGTGTAGAGAAGGAAGCGCGTCTTCATCCCCTGCAGTTCGCCCAGGTCGAGCGGGAGGAGATCGAAGAAGAGCGTCCGGTCGGTCTGCGTCTTCATCGAGACCATCCGGCCGCGGTGGGTCTCGGGGACGCTGTCGTAGATCTTCTCGAGGTTCGTCGTCTTCCCGCAGAGACCGGGGCCGTAATAGACGATCTTCGCGTTGATCTCGCGCCCCGAATAGCTCACCACCACCATGGCATCGCTCCTGGCTAGAGCCGTTGGTCGAATCGGTGTGATGGAATGGCGCGGAGCGTCCGAAACGCGGACGGTGCGCCGGCCCACGGCTCCCGGGAGCACGATACGTGCCAGCGATATCGGGGGTTGCGGCGAAGGGGCGTTAGACCGGCCGGGGCGTGCGGATGCCTCTGTGAGATCGGGGGAGGCGCGAGCTCCGCCGGGGGCGGCCGGCGCTCGCGGAACGCGCTAAGTGCCTTGCAGGGCGCACGAAAATTCGCGATTTGCCCTCAGGAGGCCGGACTCCGGTCAGGCGACGCGCGGCTCCCGGCGGATCCAGATCCCCTGGCGCTCCTGGATCTGGAGGTTCGGGGCGCCCGGCTCACGGACGCTTTCGTAGTGCTTCAGGAGAAGACTTTTTAGCCGCGGATACTCTTCGGTCGGAAAGTAGCGGTTCACCTTTCCGAACATCCCGTCGCGCTCCGAGTAGCGGAGCAGAGTCACCTCGGTCACGCGGTCGTACGAGTTCTCCCCGTACGCGGCGTCGGGGTTCTCCTCCACGTCGATCCAGAGCGACGCGACGTTCGACGCGACGTCGAACTGGTGCTTCGTGCGCATCAGGTACTCCCAGAGCCCGTAGATCTCGAGCGGCACGAACCGCACCGACGCTTCCTCGCCTCCCGGTCTGCGAATCTCGCAACGCACGAGCTTCTGAGTGGCCATGGGACTCCGATCCTCCTCTGCATCCCGTCCGCTTCGATGGCACGCGTCATGCAGCCTCTTGGACGACGACCGCCGTCGCACCGTGGGGGTGCGATGGCCGGGATCGTCCACGAGGCCCCGACGGGCCGGGAGAACGCCGATGAGCCGAAAACCGACGACGCGCCCAGCGCGGCCCCGCCTCCGGACCTCGTCCGAAATCTATTGCCGGCGCGACAATCGCGTCTACGACCTCTGTCCCTACGCGGCGGAAGGACAACCCTGTCCCTGCGTGCAGGGGATGGAGACCGCCGACGCGCTCTTCGAGATCGGAGCGCCCGACGCGAAGCCGGCTGAGGATCGAGGGTCCGAAGACGCCCCCCACTGGGTGAAATAGCGCGCCCACTCTAGGGGCGCGCCTCCGGTGAAGTCAACGCCGGCCGCGCGCGCGGCCCGCCTTGACACCCGGCGAGGCGTTCCGTAGCGTCGAACGGTGCCTCGCGAGACCGCCGTTCCGGATCCGCCCGTCCGTCCGTCCCCCGCCGCCCGCCTCCTGCTCGATACCGTTTCCCGCTTCGCCGCCGCGATCGGTCCCGCAGGCCGCCGCGCCGCGGCCGGGGCGCTGGCCGCGATCGATCGGACCGTCTCGGCGGGCCGCCGCGAGGGGCTCGCCGCGAATCTCGAGCGTCTGGGCGCCTGGGGCCAT
>DATIQI010000372.1:0-3803 GCA_035470985.1 Acidobacteriota bacterium | reverse complement strand
CGGAACGGCGAACGAGATGACGGCCTGCCCCGGCGTCGGGTTCGGTGCGATCCGCTCGACCCGAGGCACGGGCGGAACCGGCGTCGCGTGCGGCACGTCCACCCAGAGCGTGCCGGAGTATCGGCGCGCTTCGCGCGCCGTCGTCCAGAGCCGGTACCCGTAGCGCTCGCCTTCACGCACGCCGGAGTCCTCGAACTCCAAGGTGGCGTCCACGACCTCGCGCGCCTTCGCCAGCGTTTCCCAGGCGCTTCCGTCCCGTGACCGGTCGACGCCGACCCAGGCTCCCTCGAAATCGGACAGGCGCCAGCGGATCGCGACTCGCTCGGGCGTCGCGCTCACCTCGGCGCTCTCCCACGCGATGGCGTCGATGGACGTGGTCACGGGAGGCGTGACCTCGATCCGGAACTGCTCCACGTCGCTCAGTCCGCCGATCGTCGCGATCACCTGCGCGACGTAGTTCCCCGTGTCCGCGGCGACGGGGAGAAGATCGATGCGCCCGCTGAACTCGCCCGGATATTGGTAGAGGGTCGCCAGTGTCGCGAAGGGGGGGAGCGACGTCGCGACGGAGATCTCGTCGCCGTTCAGATCGAAGATCGAGACGCCCACCGACGCGCTCGAGGTGGCCACCACGACCACGTCCTCGATCGGAACGATGGTCGCCGAGCAGTCGTTGGCGATGCTCAGCGTCGTCTGGACTTCGCCGGAGAGGAAGGATTCCCCCTGGACGGCGTTGATCGCCCGCAGCGTCACGACGTAGCTCCCCGCGTCGACGCAGGTCGGCGTCCACCGGAAGATCGCCGACGAGGCGTTTCCGGAGACCTCGAACGAGGCGGCGTGGCCCGCGGGAAGCGAAGCGAGGTCGGCCTGGAACTGGGTGATCGGATCGCCGTCCGGGTCCGACGCCGTGGCGCCGAACTCGAGCAGGCGGCCCTCGGAGCCCTCGACCGTGCTGGGGGCGGCCACGACCGGGCCGCGATCGGTGTTCGCCACGCGGAGGGTGGTGTCGGTCGCGTCGGAGAGGGCGTTCTCCACGTGGAACGTGACGACGTAGTCTCCGGCGTCCTCGTACCCCGGCGTCCATCGAAGCGCGCCGGTCCCGAATCCGGCTCCGGCGGCGAACGTGGCGCCCGCCGGTAGCGCGGAGAGATCGGCGGTCAGCGACGAGAGCGATTCGCCGTCGGGGTCCCACGCCACGACGTCCACCGCGATTTCGGTTCCCTCGACGCCGAGCGCTTCGACCGGCGCCTGCACGAGCGGATGCCGATCGGTCGTGCCGACCAGGATCCAGACCGAGTCCCGCGCGGACGGCTCCGCGCCGGCCCCGAAGTCGGTCGGCGCGCGGAATTCGACGATGTGGAGCCCGTCGGGCAACGGCGGCGACGACCAGGTGAACGTCTCGGTGTAGCCGTCGAACGCGCCGTCCGACGGCGCGACCTCCGCCCACGCTCCCCCGTCCACGCGCGCCTGGACCGCGGAGATCCGGTCGACGGAGATGGCGTGCCCGGGAGTGTAGCTGGAATTCCGGTTCAGATTCGGGACGAGACCGACCGTCACCGATCCGGAGTAGGCGACCGTCTCGATCGGCGACGGATCCGATCCCTGGAGCGCGGCGGCGATCACCGGCGGCACGTCCAGCGGCTCGATCACGCCGTCCGCGTCGAGATCGCGCCATCCGAACTGGTCCCGCGACGCCTGGCAGACGGAGGTCGAGTCGTGAACGTTCATCACGCAGACCGGAAACGCGCGATCGGGCACGTCGAGGTACCCCGAGTAGGTGATGTACGCGTCGTATTCGTCCGTGGCCATGAACGTGTGGCCGAACTCGTGCATGGGCACCGTGACCTGATAGTCGTAGGACTGAGCCGCCCACGTGCTGAACCGGAGCATGTAGACGTAGGGGCCTCCGAGATACGCCCAAGCGACGGACCCGGGGGGCGAGCAGGACGCGTTGGAATTGTCGGGCGTGTTCACGACGAAGATGGAGAACGCCCAGTCGGTATCGTGCGCCGCGCGGAGGTCGTTGTTGTAGGCGGCGCAGCCGTAGTACTCGTTGAAGTCGTAGGAATACCCCGCGCCCACGAGCGCTTCCGAGATCCACCGCGAGTCGTCGCCGCAGTCGACCAGCGGATCCGCGGACATCATCACGTCCGCGCGAACCTCGAACACGGACGTGAGGCTCGCCGGCGGCCCGCCCTTCCGGGCCCACGCTTCCATCGCCGCCTGGATCCCCGCGACGGTCTCGGCTTCCTGTTCCTCGGTCCAGTCGAGCGCATGGTCCGGAGACTCCAGCAGCCAGATCCCCACCGCCGTCGCGCCCGCCATGTACTCGCTCGTGTCGTGCGTGTGGGCTCCGAAGGGCCGCGCGACCGGCACGTCGGGCGGAAGCACGGCACCCGCCTGGGGCTGGAGTCTCGGGGCCCGACGGAGGTCGTTTCGGTCTCGGAGCGACGCTTGGTTCGGGTCCGGCGGGGGGAGCTCCAAGGAGACGTTCCAGGACCGAGCGGCGCGGCGCGCCCCTCGAGGGAGCGACCGGAGGTCGGCTTCGGGGATGCGCTCGTGGGTGGACCGGCGGAGCCAGCGAGCCACCTCCGGGCGCGCGAGCAGGGACGGATCTCCCCAGATGACGGCCGCGTCCGGGGGATGAACGACGGCGACGTGGCCACCGGCTCGCGCCACGTCGCGGCGGAATCGGCGGAGGGACTCGCGATCGACACCCTTCAGAAGCGCGAAGTGGCGCTGGAGCCGGTTCCAGGCGGAGTGGTCCATGGACCTGCCGGAGGATACGGGCGTGGATTCCCCGGCAAGCGCGTGAGGCGCGAAAACGAGACTCAGTACGGCGAGTACAACGGCGAGGAAACGCGGGGGACCGGGAAGGAGGCGTCGAGTCCGCATGGATCCCCCCTGGCAAGCCGGCCCGCCGATGATAGCGGCTTCCCAGGGGCCGCGGGAGGGAATTCCCGCCTCCGGGGGGCCGATCCGGGCGGCTCCTCGGTGTGGTATAGTGGCCGGTCCCGTCGCCCGGTCGGGGTTCCGGCCGCACGGTCCGCGGCGCCGGGCTCTCGTTTCCTGCATGGTGGATGTAGCTCAATGGTAGAGCACTGGACTGTGGCTCCAGTGGTTGCGGGTTCGAGCCCCGTCATCCACCCCAATCCCCGCTCCCCGCGCTACGAGGTCGGAATGCCCGCGGCGGCCTTCACGAACGCCGTGATCAGAGGATGCGGCGCGTCGGGCCTCGACGTCCGCTGCGGCTGGAAGAGAACGCCGATGAAGAAGGGATGCGCCGGCCGCTCCGCCGCGCGGACCTCGCCGCGCGCCGTCTCCGCGCTGATCCGGAAATCCCCCCGCTCGAAGAGCGAGCGATACTCGGGGTTCGGCTCGTAGTTGCAGAAGTATTCCTGGTCGATCTCACCCGTGCCGAGGATGGCGCGAAGCCGCGACCCCTCCCGGACGATCACGCGGTCGCTCCCGGAGAGCATTGGCGCTCCCGCGCCCCGATCGGGAAGCGGGCAGGCGACCGGCGTGAGGAGGAGCATGGACGCCGCCGGGTCCTCCTCGGCGTGCGCCGCCTCGCTCATCCCCAGGACATGGCGCGCATGCTCTAACAGAGCATGTTGGAATCCGCCTCAGGTCGCGACCATCGGTTTCCCGCGCTCGCGCGCGACGCGGATCGCGGCCAGCGCCCCTTCCGGAGACGCGTAGGGACTTCCCGCCGAGATCCAGAGCCCGTCCCACGGAGAGAGCACGCGCGCCGCGGCGATCGGATCGGCGGGAATGGACGGGGTCGGCAGCCACTCCCACTCGAC
>DATIQI010000371.1:0-2883 GCA_035470985.1 Acidobacteriota bacterium | reverse complement strand
GGCGAGGCAGACCACGCAGAGCAGTAGGACGTGCGCCAGAGACCTCATGACTTCTCCCAGGTGGACCAGGACGCCGCCTCACAGCCCGCATCCGGCGTCGCCCGGGTAGATCGCAAGCGATCCGGTGCCCGCGCGAGCATTCGCAACGCCAGGACTGGGCGGCTGCTCCAGAGTACACCCCACGCCAGCGGTCGGCCGGGCAGGCCCTCGATCCAAGAGGCCATGACGAATGTTCCTGACAAAATGACACAAGCTTGGAGGGCTGAACGGGCACACGGGTGAGGAGTGCTTGGCGCTCACGCAAGCTCAGCGATCTCAAAGGAATACGCGGGCCACCGACTTTATCTGATTCCAAGCTGACGGCACAGGCCATGCAATGCCTCCGTGCCATCGGGAGCGAGGCGGCACCCATGGCGGCGAAGAACCGCGCTGGTGCCCACATCCACCGCTCCCCACGGGAGGGGTCGTGGCACATCGAGTCTTGCTGGGTGACGAGAGCGTGGCTCTCGGCGCCGTTCACGCGGGCATCACCGCCGCCTATTCATATCCGGGTACGCCGGCCACCGAGATCCTCGAATTCCTGATCGACCACGCGCAGCGCCACGGAGGGCCGCGCGCGGCCTGGTGCGCGAACGAGAAGACCGCGTACGAGGAGGCGCTCGGCGTCTCCTTCGCGGGGCGGCGCGCGCTCGTCTCCATGAAGCACGTCGGCCTAAACGTCGCGGCCGATCCGTTCGTGAACTCGGCGCTCGTGGCGCCGCACGGCGGCTTGGTCGTCGCCGTCGCGGACGACCCCGGCATGCACAGCTCCCAGAACGAGCAGGACAGCCGCGCGCTGGCGGAATTCGCGCGGGTCCTCTGCCTCGAACCGGCCACGCAGCAGGAAGCGTACGAGATGACGCGCGCCGCGTTCGACCTCTCGGAGCGCTTCCGCGTTCCGGTCCTCCTCCGCCTGGTGACCCGCCTCGCGCACAGCCGCACGATGGTGGAGCTTCGCCCGCCGCGCGCGGAGAATCCGATCCGGCGCGCGCCGGTCCGCTCATCCTGGATTCTCCTCCCGGTGAACGCGCGCCGTCAGTGGAAGGAGCTGGTCGATCGCCAGCCCGAGATGCTGACGCACACCGAGACGTGCGCCTGGAATCAGCTCACGCTTCGAGACTCCGACCTGGCCGTGATCACGACCGGGATCGCCCGCAACTACTATCGCGAGGCGCTCGCGGATCTCGACACGATGCCGTCGCATCTCCACATCGGCGCCTATCCGATCCCGACGGCGCTGGTTCGCCGCCTCGCCGAGCGCGCGCGCCGAATCCTCGTCCTGGAGGACGGGCAGCCCTTCGTCGAGAGCCGCCTTCGCGGCCTCGTTCCGACCCCGTTCGAGGTGCTCGGAAGGATGAGCGGCGACCTGCCCGCCGTCGGCGAGCTGACCCCCGACACGGTCCGCGCGGCGCTTCGGCTCCCGGCGCGTCCGACGATCTCGATGGAGGGCCTCACGCTCCCCGGGCGTCCGCCCCAGCTCTGCGAGGGCTGTCCCCACGCGCACGCCTACAAGGCGCTGTCGAAGGCGCTCGAGGGATTCGAGTCGCCGATGGTCACCGGCGATATCGGCTGCTACACGCTCGGCGCGCTCCCGCCCTTCTCCGCCATCGAGACGTGCGTCTGCATGGGCGCCTCGATCGGACTGGCGAAGGGCGCGGCGGAGGCCGGCGTCTGGCCCGTGGTCGCGGTGATCGGCGACAGCACCTTCCTTCACTCGGGCATCACGCCGCTCCTCGACGCCGCGGCCGCGAACACCGACATGACGCTCGTCATCCTCGACAACAAGACGGTCGCCATGACCGGCACGCAGGAGACGGCCGTCCCCTCCTGGTGGCTCGACGCCATCGTGCGCGGGCTGGGGGTCCACCGCGACCACTTCCACATCGTGGACGCCCACCCGCGGCGCGTGGAGGCGAACGCCTCGCTTCTCCGGCGCGAGATCGAGCACCACGGACTCTCCGTGATCGTCGCGCGGCGGGCCTGCAAGCAGATCGCCGGGCAGGTCGAGGTGGAACAGACTCCCGGCCGCCCCTCCGTCGAGGACCGCGCGCTGGAAGGAGCCCTCTGATGCGGTACGACATCCTTCTCGCCGGGGTCGGCGGACAGGGCGTTCTCTCGATGGCGGCGCTCATCGGAAGGGCGGCGCTCGCGGAGGGCCTCTTCGTGAAGCAGTCGGAGGTCCACGGCATGTCGCAGCGCGGCGGCGCGGTGCAAGCCCACCTGCGTCTCTCCGACCGTCCGGTCGAGAGCGACCTCATTCCGCTCGGGACGGCCGATCTCATCCTGAGCCTCGAGCCGGTGGAGAGCCTTCGTTACGTGGCCTACCTCGGGCCGCAGGGAACTCTGGTCACGGCTTCGGCCCCGTTCCGGAACATCGCGAACTACCCGGCGCTCGAGGGAATCCTATCGAGGATCCGCTCGCTCCCCCGGTCGCTGGTCGTGGACGCGGAGCGGATCGCGAGCGAGGCCGGGGAGCCCTTGACCCTGAACACGGTCATGGTGGGCGCCGTTGTCGCGCTCCTCCCGCTTCGCCCCGCGTCCTTGGAGCGGGCCGTCCGGGAGACGTTCGGATCGAAGGGAGACCCGGTCGTGGCGGCGAATCTGGCCGCCCTGCGGGGCGGACTCGCGGCGGCGGCGGCGGCCGGTGTGCGGCCCGCCCCGGCCCTCGCGCCCACGGTCTAGGCGCGCGATCCGCGCGTGGGCGCGGCGGCCCGCCCCTAAGCCATTGTCCTGAACTTCCAAGCAAACATAATCATCCATAATAGATGTTCTGATCGAAATGCAAGGTGTTCTATCAGGGGATCTGTACTTTATGGCATTGCTGATTAAATTAAAAAGAATACT
>DATIQI010000370.1:0-2417 GCA_035470985.1 Acidobacteriota bacterium | reverse complement strand
GTGATGAGGATCATCACGAACGCGACCGACGTCCCGAGGTCCGGCTGCTTCATCACCAGCGCGCACGGAATCAGCGCGAGGAGGCACGGCTTCACCAGCGACCGGACCTTGCTGAGGTCGGTCTTCCGGTCGGAGAGAATCGTGGCGAGGGCGATCACCGTGGCCACCTTCGCGAGCTCCGACGGCTGGAACTTGAACGGACCCCAGCCGAGCCAGCGCTGGGCGCCGAGCCCGACGTGCCCGACGAAGAGCGTGAGCACCAGGAGCGCCACGCCGATCCCGAAGAGGAGGTAGGAGGTCTTCCCCTCGTAGATGCGGAACGGCAGCGCCGCCACGCCCGCGGCGCCCAGGAGGGCGACCCCGAGCCAGATGAGCTGCTTCATGTAGAGGCCCTGCTTCGCTTCCATCACCGCGCTCGCCGTCGCGCTGTAGACGAAGACGATCCCGATGAGGGCGAGGAGGACCGCCGCCACGAGGAGGGGACGGTCGATCTCGGCCGCGAGGCGCCCGCCGGCCATGTCAGCCTCTCCCCGGGGCCGGCGCGCCCGACGCCGCCGCCGCGGCCGCCGCCGCGACGCGGGCGCTCTCGGCCGCCGCCGGATGGAAGTACGCCTCCAGCACCCGCCGCGCCACGGGCGCCGCTTCCGAGCCGCCGTGCCCCGCGTTCTCGAGGAGCACCGCGAGCGCGATCTCGGGCGCTTCGGCCGGGGCATAGCAGATGTAGAGCGCGTGGTCGTCGCCGTGCGGGTTCTGGGCGGTGCCCGTCTTCCCCGCGACGCGGATTCCTTCGACCTTCGACATGCCGCCCGTGCCGTGGGCGTCGTACACCACGGCTTCCATCGCTTCCTGCACGCGCTGCACGGCGCGCGGATCGAACTGGAAGTGGCGGGAGATCGAATCGGCGCGCGCGTTCGTCGCGGCGATCGCCTTCCCGTCGCGCGACGCCTCGCGGACGATGCGCGGCCGCCAGAGCGTTCCGCCGTTCGCCATCATGGCGGTGAGCTGCGCCAGCTTCACGGGTGTGAGCGAGATCTCCCCCTGTCCGATCGCGAGGTTCAGGATCAGCCCGCGGCTCCACTTCCCCGCCCCGTAGTGCTTGTCGTACCACGCCGCGTCGGGAAAGAGGCCCCGCCGCTCCTGCGGCAGGTCGATGCCCGACCGCGCCGCCGCGCCGACCTCCTTCATGAAGCTGGAGAGCCGGTCGAGGCCCATCCGGATGCCGAGCTGGTAGAAATAGACGTCGCACGACTGGGCGACGGCGCCGCGCATCGCCAGCGTGCCGTGCCCGCGGGGATTCCAGCAGCGGAAGGCGCGGCTCCCGAATTGATAGGCGCCGTCGCAGGTCTCGCGAAACGTCGTCCCGGGCTCGATGACGTGCGTCAGGAGCCCGCAGAGGACGACGAAGGGCTTCAGCGTGGAGCCGGGCGGGTACGCCGCCTGGATGGCGCGATTGAAGAGCGGGTAGTTCCCTCCTTCGCTCAGCTCCCGCCAGCGCTTCGTGCTGATGCCGGTCGAGAACTCGTTCGGATCGTAGTTCGGCCGGCTCGCGAGCGCGAGGACCTCGCCGGTCCGCGGATCGATCGCGACCACCGCGCCCCGGGATCCGGCCTCGAACGCCTCCTCGGCCGCGCGCTGCAGGTCGAGGTCGATCGAGAGGGTGAGATCGGCGCCCCGCTTCGGAAGGATCGGCCGCTTGTCGCCGAGGAGCTCCGCCTTCCGGCCGAGCGCGTTCACCTCCACGAAGCGCTTTCCGTCCACGCCCCGAAGGAGCGCCTCGTACTGTTGCTCGATGCCCATTCGTCCGACGAGGTCGCCGCGGAGATACTCCGCGTTCGCCGGGTTCTCCAGTTCCTTGTCGGAGATCTCGCCGACGTACCCGAGCAGGTGGGATCCCATCGGTCCGAGCGGGTAGCGGCGGAGCGGTTCGGCCTCCACGTCCACGCCCGGGAGCGCCGCCGCGTGCTCGGAGACGTAGGCGACCGACTTCATGTCCACGTTTCGCTTCAGACGGACCGGGGAGAACGATTGGCGGCGCTCGCGGCGCACCTTTTCGCGGAGATCCTCGGGGTTCTCGCTCAGGATGGCGCCGAGGCGAACGATGGTGGAGTCGAGGAGCGCCGGGGCGTCCTGATAGGCGCGATCGAAGGGATCGAGCGTGACGGTGAACGACGGCACGCTGTCGGCGAGGAGGCGCCCCTTGCGGTCGCGGATCTCGCCCCGCGGCGCGGTGAGCACCTCCACGCGGATCCGGTTCTCCTCCGAGAGCTCGCGGTAGCGGCTTCCCTGCAGCACCTGCATGGTGAAGAGACGGAAGAGGATCATGACGAACGCCGTGACGACCGCCCAGGTGAGGATCCGCTCGCGCCGCAGCGAGCCTCGCGCCGGAATGGGGTCGAAGGCCATCGTCGCTACTCCTC
>DATIQI010000369.1:0-1613 GCA_035470985.1 Acidobacteriota bacterium | reverse complement strand
CCTCGTGACCGTGAAGATCCTCCTCTCGCTCGCCCTCTTCGCCTATGTCGTGGCGAAGGTGTCGCCGGGCGACATCTGGTCGGTGGTGCGGCGCGCCGATCCGACATGGCTCTGGGCGGCGGCGGGGCTCTTCGTCCTCTCGAACATGATCGGGTCGTGGCTCTGGATGCGGCTCCTGCGCGCGCAGGGCGTTCCCATCCCCTACCGGAAGGCGGCGGCCTACTACTTCGTCGGGCTCTTCTTCAACAACTTCCTCCCCTCGAACATCGGCGGCGACATCGCGCGGATCACCGACGCCTCGAAGTACGCGACGCGCGTCAGCTCGGTCTTCTCGGCCACCCTGATGGACCGCCTGCTCGGAGTCCTCTCCATCGCCATGCTCGCCGTGATCGCCTCCTTCGCGTCGCTCGACCGCTTCCACCTGTACGCGATCTACGGCGCCATCGTCCTCGTCTTCCTGACCGCGCTCGGGCTCTTCCTCAGCATCTTCAACCGGAGCGTCCTCATGGCCTTCGAGTGGCCGTTCCGGGCGCTCGGCCTGAGGACGATCGAGCGGGGCATCGGGCGCCTGATGGACGACCTGCACGGATTCCGGAGCCAGGGACCGGCCCTCCGCGCCGCCTTCCTGGCCACGACGCTGGTCCAGATCAGCCGGATCTATGTCCATTATTTGGTGGGGCTTTCGCTGGGAGTGAAGCTCGCGGCGGGGTATTATTTTCTCTTCGTTCCCGTGCTGGCGGCCCTGGTCTCGCTCCCGATCTCGCTGAACGGGCTCGGGATCCGGGAGGGGGCCTCGGTGGTTCTATTCCAGATGGCGGGGCTCACGCGGGAACAGGCATTCACGATTCCGTTTCTCACGTACTTGCTCTCGGTTTTCATCAGCCTGCTCGGCGGGCTCATCTTCGTGACGCGGTCCCCGCGGCACGCGCTGGCCCGGAAGTGGGAGCGCCGGCGCCGCGACCGGAACGGGGATCGCGAGTCCGCGACGGGGGAGGGATCTTCGTGACCGATTGGAAGCGGTGGCACGCGGCGTTCGCCGCGATCGCCTTCGCCGTGCCGCTCTTCGTCTACCTCCGCACCATGAACGTGACGGTCCCGTTCTGGGACTCGGGCGAATTCATCGCGACGTCCTACATCCTCGGCAATCCGCACCCGCCGGGCAACCCGCTCTACACCCTGGTCGGGCGGATCTTCACGCTCGTGCCGATCGGGTCGATCGCCCAGCGCGTGAATTTCATCAGCGCGCTCTGCGGGGCGTTCGCGTGTTTCTTCACGTTCCTCATCGTGGCGCGCGCGCTCCGTCGCACGTTCGAAGATCAGTTCCAGACGGGCGCGGCGCGGCTCGCGGCCCTCGTGGGCGGACTCGTCGCGGCGTTCTTCCTCGCGTGGTCGACCTCCGCCTGGACCAATTCCATCGAGGCCGAGGCGAGCCGACGCTCCTCAGCGAGGGCGCCTGCACGAGGAGCAGATACGCGAGCGCCAAAGCTGCGGTCGGGGACGCGCGGCGCCGGAGCACGCCGTAGGCGGCGAGAGCCGGCGCGACGAACCCCGCGAAAACGGCGAACACGTAGAGCGGCAAGAGCGGGATACCGAGCCGTACGGCGCCTGCGAGC
>DATIQI010000368.1:0-9058 GCA_035470985.1 Acidobacteriota bacterium | reverse complement strand
GTGCCGTGGACGAGGATGCCGAGCGCGTGACAATCGCGCATGAACTGGCGGGCGCGGTCGATGCGGGTGCCCTTCTTGATGTTGTTGAGGATGTGCTGATTGCCGCTCTCGAACCCGACCAGCAGCAGGCGCAGGCCGTTGTCCTTCAGCACCTTCAACGTCTCGTACGGCACGTTGGCCTTGGCGTTGCACGACCACGTGAGTCCGAGCTTGCCGAGTCCGCGCGCCACCGCCTCGGCGCGCGGCCGGTCGTCGGTGAAGGTGTCGTCGTCGAAGAAGAACTCCTTGACCTTCGGGAAGTAGCTCTTGGCCAGCGCGATCTCGTGCGCCACGTTCTCGGGGCTGCGCGTGCGGTAGCGATGCCCGCCGATCGTCTGCGGCCACAGGCAGAAGGTGCAGCGCGACTTGCAGCCGCGGCCGGTATACAGCGACACGTAGGGATGCAGCAGGTAGCCGATGAAATACTTCTCGATCTGGAGGTCGCGCCTGTAAACGGGTTGTAGACGTCCGGCTTCAGGACCTGGAGCCCCGGCGCGAAGAGCTGCGTCCGGATGAGGAGCGCGAAGATGCCCGCGACCGCGAAGAAGATGAATCCGAGCCAGATGTACATCACGCCGATCAGCTTGTGATCGGTCGTCAGGAGCCACTTCAAGAGGCCCGCGCGCGGCTTCGCGGCCGCGCCGGCTTCGTGCGCGCCGTGGAGTCCGCCGGACAGGGTGCCCGCTTCCATCGCCTTACGCTCCCCTCTTTTTCTGTTCGATCCAGCGCTGGAATTCCTCCGGCGTCACCACGTTCACCACCACGTGCATGTCGCCGTGCAGCACGCCGCAGAGCTCCGCGCACTGTCCGCGGAACGTCCCGGTCCGCTCCACCTGGAACCAGGTGTGGTTCACGCGGCCCGGGTTCGCGTCCATCTTCACGCCGAAATCGGCGACGAACCAGGAGTGGACCACGTCGATCGACGTGATGTCGGCCGCCACGATCTTCCCCTGGGGAACCACCAGCGGCTCGTTCGCGAAGACGACGCCGTACTCGGGGTACCGGTATTCCCAGAACCACTGGTGGCCGATGATCTCGACCGTCAGGTCCGACTTCGGCACGGTCTCCATGTACTTCAGCGTCGTGAAGGTCGGCCCCGCGAGGATCACCAGCGTGATGGCGGGAATGGCCGTCCAGATCACCTCGAGCTTCACGTTGTCGTGGAACGCCGCCGCCGGCACGCCGGGGCGGGCCCGGAACCGGATCACGGCGATCAGGAGCAGGAGCTCGGCGAGGATGAAGAAGCCCCCCGTCAGCGCGAGCGCCTTCCAGAAGAGCGACCGGACCTCGTGCGCGACCGGCGTGACGGGATCGAGGATCCACGCCCCCGCCGTACCCGCGAGGAGGAGTCCGGCGGCCACGCCGAGCGCGGCGAGCCAGGGGCGCGAGCGGAAGCGCGGGATGCGAGGCGTCGGGTTCATGGGCTCAGGATCTCTGCCCGCGACCGGCGGCCTGCTGCCGGGCGCGAAGCGTCAGGGTGTGGAGGTAGAGCTCGCGCAGGGCCGGACGGGAGAGATCTCCCTGCCCCGGCATGAGGGAACCCGAGAGCCCTCGCGTGACGAGCCGTTCGAAGGAAGCCGGATCGAGACTCCAGTCGCCCCGGGGATCGCCGAGGCTCCGCGTGACGACGTAGGCGTAGGGCGCCGAGCCGAGCATCGAGACGCGAACGCCTCCCTGCCCCGCGACGCCGTGGCACGACGCGCACCGCGCCGCGAAGAGGCGCGCGCCGTCGCCGGTATCCTCGACCGCCGCGAGCGTGTCCGCCCCCGCGACGGGCGCGGCTTCGGTCAGGAGCGCGAGCGCCTTCTCGATGGGGATGGTGGGACCGGGCTGCGCGGCCGCGGCCGCGGCGGCGCCGCCCGCCGCCGGAGCGCCCCCCGCTCCGACGCCGAGCCACGCGAGGTCCTCCGGCTTGTCGTCGTCGGGCATGGGATTCAGGCTCCGCACGAAGTGCGCCAGCGCGATTCGATCGGACATCGGGAGCGCCTGGTAGGCCGCCATGGCCGTGCCCGGGGATCCCTCCGTCAGCGTGCGCGCGATGCGCGCCACGCCGCTTCCGTACTTCCAGTTCTCGGGCGTCGTGAAGTTCCGCGGCTTCGGATTGAGCGCGGCGGCGGCCGCGCCGTCGCCCGCGCCCGCCACGCCGTGGCAGGAGGTGCAGTTCACCGCGAAGAGCGACTTTCCTTGCGCGACCAGCTCGGGCGTCTCCACGACCAGGGTCGCGACGTCCGCGGTCGCGGCCGCCGGCGCCGCCGTTCCCGTGGAGTCGGCGCCGTGCCCGCCGCCGCCCGCCGCGCGCAGGCCCGCCATGTAGGCCATCGTCCCGACCGCGCCGATCAGGACCGCGGTCACGACGAACTGCGCCAGCGTCAGGTACGAGGCGATCTTGTCGGGCCCGCCCGAACCGTGGGGCTCGTGCGAACCGTGCGAGTCGGGGCGCGTCGCGTCGCTCATCCGTGGAACCTCACGCTTTTCTCGAAGAACGGATCGCCGTGCGCGGCGACCGGGTGCCGCGCCAGGAATCCCAGGACCGTCCATCCGAAGAGCCCGACGAATCCGAGCGTCACGCCGATCTCGGGCCAGCCGAGCACCACCCGCTCGGGCGAGAAGGCGGGCAGGATCACCCAGTAGAGGTCGATCCACTGCCCGATCAGGATGCCGCCCGCGATGGCCAGGAGAACGGACTCGCTCTCCTTGGCCTTCTGATGCAGGAGGGCCAGGAACGGAATGCCGAACTTCAGGGCCATGAGCGCGATGCCGATGGCGCCCCACCCCGTGTACGTCCGGGGAATGAACCACTCGATCTCTTCGGGAAGGTTCGCGTACCAGATCAGCATGAACTGGGAGAACGCGATGTACATCCAGAAGACGGAGAAGGCGAAGAGATACTTGCCGAGGTCGTGGTAGTGGACCTTGTTCACGAGCCCGGCCAGGGCCCCCTGCCGGCGGAGGAGGACCACGACGATCGCGAGCGTCGCGAGCCCCGACTGCCAGAGCCCGGCGAAGCAGTAGACGCCGAACATGGTGCTGAACCAGAGCGGCTCCAGCGACATGAGGAGGTCGAAGCCGAAGAGCGTGATCGTGATCGCGAAGATCGGGACGAAGAGCGCCGCGGCCTTCGCGCTCGAGCGCGTGAGGCGCGGATCGCGCGTCTGATCCTGGCGGGTCGAATTGCGGACGAAGAACCAGGCGAAGAGCGACCAGATCGTCAGGATCACGATCGCCCGGAAGGCGAAGGCCGAGGGCGTGAGCCAGCCGCCCTTCGTGAGGTGCTCCGCGTCCACCCCGTGCGCGGGAACGCCCGGATTCGACCAGACGTACAGGTGCGGCACGCCGAGGAGGAGGACGAAGAAGAGGAGGAACGCCACTGGGAGATACGACGTGAACGACTCGGCCACCCGCCGGACGACGACGCTCCAGGTGGCCTCCACGAGATAGTGGATCGCGGTGAAGAGCGTCCCGAAGAGCGCGAGACCCAACGTGAAGAAATAGCCCAGGAGGAAGGCCGCGTAGGCGCGGGTCGGATCGCTGCGGACCTCGACGAGGAACGCGGCGGCGCCGATCGCCATCAGGACGCCGAACATCGCCCGCAGCCCCATCGGGGCGGGCATCGGCGCGACCTTCGCCGGGATCGGTGCGGAGGTGCCGTGGGCGGCCGTCGCGTGGCTCATGGCGTCACGTCCTGTGGTTCCGGATGCGCCGCGCGCTGGAGCGCCCGGACGTAGTGGATGGCGGCCCAGCGGTCCTCGGGGAGGATCTGGGACGCGTAGGAGGGCATGAGGTTCTGCCCCCGCGTGATGACGTGGAAGATCCGCCCGTCGTTCCAGCCGCGGACCTTGTCGGAGTAGAGCGACGGCGGCATCGGGAACTTCGGCACGATGTAGCCCTGACCGTCCCCCTTCTCTCCGTGGCAGACCACGCAGTACGTCATGTAGACCTTCTGACCGCGGGCCATCACGTCGGCCGAGCGCGGCAGGGGATTCGTCAACTCCGCCTGAGCGAGGAGGCTGTCGGCCGCGGCGTACCGGTAGGGCGTGAAGTTCCGCGGAACGGTTCCCTCGACCGGGTTCCGCATCACCGGCTCGCCCGGCCGTAGGGGATCCTCGTGCTGCGCCGCGATGCGGGGCCCGTACGCCATGTCGGGCATGTACTCGAGCGCCGGCTGCGATTTCGTCGAGCAGCCCGCGGCGAGGAGCGCCGCCAGGCCGGCGCCGGCGATCGAGCGGAGCGCGCGGCCGGTCACCGGATCACCCTCACGTCGAGCGCCTTCGTCGATTTCAGGAAGTCGATCGCCCGCGTCTCGTTCCAGTCGTGCTTCCGCTCGGGGATGAAGATCGCGAACTTGTCGTTCGTGAGATCGCGGTCGAGGATCGGCGTGTTCCAGTCGGGGAGTCCGCACGCGACGAGGAGGGCGGCCAGGGTCATCGTGCCGCCGATCAGGACGCCGCACTCGAACGTGACGGGAATGAAGGCCGGCAACGAGATCATCGGCTTCCCGCCCACGTTGATCGGCCAGTCGTACGCCGACGTCCAGATCTGGAAGAGGAGCCCCAGGCCCGCGCCGCTCAGTCCCATCACCAGCGTGACGTACGGGACCCACGACTTCTTGATCCCGAGCGCTTCGCTCAGCCCGTGGACGGGGTACGGCGTGTAGGCGTCCGCGCCGTGGAACCCATGCTCGCGCACGCGCGCCGCCGCCGCGAGGAGCGTGTCGGGATTGTCGTACAGCGCGAGCACGCCGCGGAGCGGCTCCGGCTCGCGGAACGGATTCAGGTTAACCATGACCGGCCTCCCCGGTCCGCGCGCCCGGCGGGAGCGCGTTCTGCTTGGCGGTCCAGAGCACCGACTTCACCTCGGCGATGGAGATCGCCGGGAAGAAGCGGCAGAAGAGCAGGAACCACATGAAGAACCATCCGAAGGAGCCGATCAGCACGCTCCAGTCGAAGATCGTGAGCCGGTAGTAGCCCCATGCGGACGGCAGGAAGTCGCGGTGGAGCGACGTGATGATGATCGTGAAGCGCTCGAACCACATCCCCACGTTCACGAGGAGCGAGACGACGAACATCACCGGGATGCTCCGCCGGAACCGCTTGAACCAGAAGAGCTGCGGCACGGCGACGTTGCAGGTCACCATGATCCAGTAGGCCCACCAGTAGGGGCCGCCGGCGCGGTTCAGGAACGTGAAGCGCTCGAACTCGTTGCCGCTGTATTGCGCGATGAAGAACTCGGTCGCGTAGGCGTAGCCGACCATCATCCCCGTGACCAGGATGATCTTGTTCATGTTCTCCAGGTGGTGGAGCGTGACGTACTCCTCCATCTTGAAGACCTTGCGCAGGATGACCAGGAGCGTCACGACCATCGCGAAGCCCGAGAAGATGGCCCCCGCGACGAAGTAGGGCGGGAAGATCGTCGTGTGCCAGCCGGGCAGCACGGAGGTGGCGAAGTCGAAGGAGACGACGCTGTGGACCGAGAGGACCAGCGGCGTCGAGAGCCCCGCCAGCATCATGTAGGCGCGCTCGTAGTGCTGCCAGTGCCGCTCGCTCCCCCGCCAGCCGAGCGAGAGGATGCCGTAGATCGCCCGGCGCCAGCCGGTGGAGCGGTCGCGCAGCGACGCGAAGTCGGGAACGAGGCCGACGTACCAGAAGCAGAGCGAGATGGTGAAGTACGTGCTGACCGCGAAGACGTCCCAGATGAGGGGCGAGCGGAAGTTCACCCAGAGGAGCCGCCAGTTCGGGTACGGCACCAGCCAGTAGGCGAACCACGGACGACCGACGTGGATCAGGGGGAAGAGTCCCGCCGTCATGACGGCGAAGATCGTCATCGCTTCCGCCGACCGGTTGATGGCCGTCCGCCACCGCTGGCGGAAGAGATGGAGGATGGCGGAGATCAGCGTGCCCGCGTGTCCGATGCCGATCCAGAAGACGAAGTTGGTGATGTAGGAGCCCCAGCCGACCGGATGCATGATCCCCAGGATTCCCAGGCCCATCATCATCTGGTATCCGACCGTGCCGCCCATCTGGAGCACGAGGAGGAGCGCGACGGAGAACGCCACCGTCCAGAGCATCCCCGGCTTCTTCTCGGTCGGCGCGGCCACCTCGGCCGTGACGTCCGCGAAGCTCTTCCGGTGGTCGATGAGCGCGGGCTCGCCCAGCGTCACGACGGCGGGGTCGTTCACGCGGTGGCCTCCTCGCGATTCCGGACCTTCGTCTGGTAGGTGACCGCCGGCAGGGTGTTCAGCTCCTCGAGGACGTGGAAGCCGCGGTCGTTCTTCGTCAGCTTCGCCGCGCGGCTCGCCGGGTCGTTCAGATCGCCGAAGACGATGGCGTCGGTCGGGCAGGTCTGCATGCAGGCGGTCTGGATGTCCCCGTCCTTCACCGGCACGCCGAGCGCCTTCGCGCGCTCCTTGCCGTCCCGGATCCGGGTGACGCACATCGTGCACTTCTCCATGATCCCCTTCGAGCGCACCGTGACGTCGGGATTCAGGACGAGGCGGAGCGACTTCTCCTTCACCTCGCTGTACTCCCACCAGTTGAACCGGCGCACCTTGTAGGGGCAGTTGTTGGAGCAGTACCGCGTGCCGACGCAGCGGTTGTAGGTCTGGACGTTCAGCCCCTCGGCCGAGTGCGTGGTCGCGAGGACCGGGCAGACGGTCTCGCACGGGGCGTTGTCGCAGTGCTGGCAGAGCATCGGCTGATGGACGGTCTCGGGATTCTCGGGATCGCCGGAGTAGTAGCGGTCGATGCGGATCCAGTCCATCTCCCGGCCCTGGAGCGCGACCTGCTTGCCGACGACCGGGACGTTGTTCTCCGCGCGGCAGGCGACCACGCAGGCGCTGCAGCCGATGCAGGCCGTCAGGTCGATCGCCATGCCCCACTTGTGCCCGGGATACTTGTGCTTCGTCCACATCGACGGGAGGTGCCCGTGCGACTCGTTCCCCGAGGCCGGGTCTTTCTGGTACTCGGCGAGCGTGGTCTCGAACACGATGGGGCGGCCTTCCGCCGACTGGTGTCCCTGGACCATCGCCAGCGGCGCGCGCCGCCCCGTCTTCGTGATCTTCACCGGGATGCCCGCGGTGCCGATCCGGCCGCCCGTCGCCTGGGCCAGCGCGAAGGCGTTCTGCCCGACATGGTTCCCCACCCGCCCCGCGGCCGTGCGACCGTAGCCGACGGCGATCGCGACGACGTCCGGGTGGAGCCCCGGCTGCACGTGGACCGGCAGATCGAACGAGGCGTGGCCGACGTCCACGGTGACCACGTCGCCGTTCAGCTGGCTCTCGGTCGCGCCCCCGACGCCCAGCGCCTCGGCCCGCGAGGGCGCGAGGAGCACGACGTTGTCCCACGAGATCTTCGTCACCGGATCGGGGAGCTCGTGGAGCCAGGCGTTGTTTCCGTTCCGCCCGTCGTGGAGCGAGGGGGGCGTGTAGAGAACCAGCGAGAGCGAGCCCTCCGCGGGCGCCGCCGTCGCCGGCAGATCGGCCAGCGCCGCGGCGCGGAACGTTCGCGCGAACGGCGCGGGGGATCCGGTCGCGACGACGCCTTCGCGCAGCGCGGCCTCCCAGAAGAGCTCGAACGGCGCGGCCGCGTCCACGGCGGGATGGACCTCGGCGCGCCAGCGCTCCTTCAGCCACCCGTGCCACGTCGCCGTGACGGCGGCGAGCGGGCCCCGGCCGACGTAGCGGGCCCACGCGAGGAGCGTCTCCTGGAACGGACGCGAATCGGTGAGCGGCGCGATGGCCGGCTGCGTCAGGGTGCGGACGCCGCGCCGCGGCTCGTGATCGTCCCACGACTCGAGGAAGTGCGTGTCGGGCGCCACCAGGTCGGCGTGGCGTCCGGTCTCGTCCGGACGGTCGGCGAACGACGCCACGAACGGGACCCGCTTCACCGCCTCGACGAACCCGATCGCGGCCGGAAGCGAGTAGGCGGGGTTCACGCCGTGGATCAGGAGCGCGCCGACGTCGCCCGCCTTCATCCGCTCGACCAGGCGGAGGACCGCCTCGTCGGAGCCCTGCGCCTGCCGGGAGGGCGTCGCGGCGTCCACGGTGACGCCCTCGTTGCCGAGCGCGCTGTTGACCAGGTTCACGGCGATCTGGAGTCCGACCGCCTGGGCCGCGGGCGCCGCCTGAGGCCCCGCGAGGACCAAGCCGCGACCCCGCGCCTCCCAGAGCTCGTTCGCCAGCGCCGCGATCGTCCCCTGCGGCATTCCGGCGGCCGACTCGATGCCGTCGGCTCCGAAGGGCCGGACGGCGTTCGCCAGGACCGCGTCGGCGGCCATCGGGCCGCGCGGGTCGCGCACCAGGAGCTCGTGGGCCAGCGCCATCGCGACCGGGAAGAGCTGCTCGGGACGGACGCGGATCCGCCGATCGGCGTTCGTGCCGGTGAGGCTCATGGTCGATTCGACGGAGACCAGGCGCGCCATCGAGCCCGACTCGGGCTTGCGGCGCCTCGAGAAGGCGCGCGCGAACTCCACCGGCGAGAGCCACGATCCGAGGAAGTCGGCGCCGAGCGTGACGATCAGATCGGCCTTCTCCAGCGAGTAGCCGGGCACCAGGCGCTCGCCGTAGCTCAGCTCCTGCGCGCGCGCGATCGCGTCGCACGAGACGGCGTCGTAGACGACGTGCTCCCCGGTCGGGAACGCCTGGAGGAACTGCTGGATCAGCGCGATGGTCGAGGGGCTGGTGACCGTTCCGGTGAGGAGCACGACCGACTTGCCCTGATCCGCCGCCTGCCGGAGGCCCAGGACGGCGCGCTTGTCGATCTCGCCCCACGTCGCCGGCTTCACCGCGCCGGTCGCGCGGGTGACGATCGCCGGGGACTTCAGCCGGTCGGGGTCGTAGAGATCGAGACGGCCGAACGCTCGGTTCAGGAGTACGGTCAGGCATCCCAATGTCGTGGATAGATCAGCTTCCAGATGGACATCAAAATTCACACAGGTACTTCAAAGACATCCGAGATAAGTTTGTCGCGCACTCTGTAAATTCCTTCGAAGACAATCAAGTGTTTGCGTACCTTTCCCCGCTGCT
>DATIQI010000367.1:0-4373 GCA_035470985.1 Acidobacteriota bacterium | reverse complement strand
GGAACGTACTCGACGGCGTTCTCCGGCACGCGAAGCAGGACGGCCGCGCTCGGCGGACCGTCGAGCGACTGGCCGGTGAAGGTCATCACGCGCGCGACCGCGCCGTCGTCCGCGCCGCCGGCGCCCGCCGCGCCGCGGAGGATCGCGGGATCGCCTCGCCGTTCGAGATCGCCGCCCGGCAGCGGCACGTTGATCCCGAACGCGACCGGAGTGCCTCCGCCGGCCGCGTTCGCGACGACCAGGACGCTCGCCTCGCGAAGGTACTCGCGCGTGAACCGCTTCGTGCCGCGGCGCAGCTCGTACCCGTCCGCCCGAAGGAGCTTCCCGAACGGCCAGTAGCGCCCCTCGAACCCCGCGGTGGAAGCGTTGTGGTGTCCCTCGTCGAAGAGGACGACCGGATGCGACGACGTGTGCGCCGGCGACGCGACGCGCGGACTCCAGCCGTAGTCGGCCCGCTGCGCTTCCGTGCAGGCGCTCCAGAAGAACGACCCCAGGACGGCCACGACTCCCGCGCCGGCGAGCGCGGCCAGGACGATGAAGACTCGTTTCATGTGGTTCCCCCTCGATCGCGCCGGTCCACGGCGTTTCCCACTAGGACGGGACGCCGCCCCCGCGCGGTTTCAGCCGCGTGGGCGCCGGCGCGCCGGGCGCCGGCATCACCTACGATTCCAACCGAAGAGCGTCCGAGCCTATCCGTTTCCTAACGAGCCCCCCCGAGCGATCCCACCCCGACCAAGGAGCCTCGCCATGTCCGCAACCTCTCGAATCCCGGGTCGCCGGCGCCTGGCTTTCTTCGCCCTCCTCGCCGTCCTGGCGTGGGCCGCCCCCGCGCAGGCGCAGATCCCCGACACCTTCACGAACCTCCAGGCGCTCCCGAAGGACATGAAGAAGCCGGAGTTGGTCTCCATGATGCGGGGCATCTCGGGCGCGCTCGGCGTTCGGTGCGGCCACTGCCACGCGGGAGGCGACCCGGAGACGCTGAAGGGCGTCGACTTCGCGTCCGACGAGAAGAAGGAGAAGAAGATCGCGCGCGCGATGATGAAGATGGTGGGCGAGATCAACGGGACGCTCCTTCCCACGGCGGGGATCGAGTCGCCGATGGAGGTTCGCTGTGTCACGTGCCACCGCGGGCTGAAGAAGCCGGAGACGCTCGATCAGGCGATGATCCGAACGGCGCGAACGGACGGCGCCGCGGCCGCCATCGCCGAATATCGGAAGCTGCGCGCCGATCACTACGGCGCGGGCGGCTACGACTTCCGGCCGCGCACGCTGAACCTGGTGGCCGAGTGGATGGCGAACGAGGGCGCGAACCTGGACGGCGCGATCGAGGTGACGAAGCTGAACGTGGAGATGGATCCCGGCGTCGCGAACAGCCACGGGATGCTGGGACGCCTCTACGTCGCGAAGGGGGACAAGGCCGCGGCCGTAGCGGCGTTCCGGAAGGCCCTCGAACTCGATCCGAGCGACCGGCGGTCGAAGGATGCGTTGGAGAAGCTGGAGAAGGAGTAGCGCGCCGGCCCAGCGCGCGGCGCCGGGTTACTTCCGCTCGACCAGCGTCGAGAAGTCGGTGACGACCTCGGTCGTGCCGGCCGCCGTCGCCCGCGGCGCCACGATGACGGCGAAGGTCTCGCCCGATGCGGCCACGTCCCAGGCGAAGGTGCCGATCGAACTCAATCGCGCGGGAGCCGTGAAGAGGTAGCGCGGCGTCCCGGGGTGGAATCCGGACGAGATGTCGATGTCGACCGCCATGAGGCGTCCGTCCGGCATGGAGTAGACGATCTCCTTCCCGCCCTTCGTCCAGCGGGGCGCGAGACCGCCCGTCGTGGAGATCTGCCACCGGCCGGGCGGGCCCGAGAGGCTCTGGACGTAGACCTGGAAGTTGGGCGCTTGCCCCGTGACGTAGGCGAGCCATCGTCCGTCGGGCGAGACTTCCGGGTGCGCCATGACCAGTGTCGAATCGACGAGGGGGCGCGGCGCACGAGCGGCGCCCTCCATCGGCACGGCGAGGAGCTTGGCGGTCGTGGTGGTGAGGATCCATCGTGATCCCGCCACGTCCCACGGCGCGAGATAGGCCTCCGCGGTGCCCGGAATCCGGATCGAGTCCTGGTCTCCCAGACCGTCCGCCGAGCCGACGCGGAGTGTGGCGCCCCCCGTTCCGCCGAACGTGGTCCACGCGATGCGCCGCCCGTCGGGGGACCACTGCGCCGTCGTGGCCCGGTTGCCGCTGAACGTGAGTCTCGTCTCGGTGCCCCGCGCGAGATCGAGCACGCTGATCTCGCCGGTCGGGAGGCGCGACTGCTCGCGCCGCTCGATGAGGAGCTTCCGCCCGTCGGGCGAGAGCACCGGATTCGCCATCACCCCCGTCGCGAGAGGCGTTCCGCTCAAGATGCCGCGCCGATCGGCGAGCTGCACGGTGCTCTGCGGATCTTCGGCCAGCTGGCCGAACGCGAATACGCCCGTGTTCGACACCGAGAAGTGTCCGAGCGCGGAGCCGATCCGAACGTTCTCGACGATCGGAATCGGCTGCCCCTCGAGCTTCCCGCCGCCCAGATCGAGCTTCTGCGCCATCAGCGTCGACGCGCGAAGGAAGAGGACCCAGCCACCCGGCGCGTACTCGACCCGGCCGTCGGACGCGCCGAGCGCCTTCGCCTCGAGCGATCCGATCTTCCCGAGCTTGATGGTGCCGGTGTTCGTGCGGTCGGTGTAGGCGATGAAGAGGAAGTGCTCCCCGTCGGGGAGGAAGCAGGGCCACGCGTGTCCCATCTCGTTCGCCGACCGGTCCAGGCTGGTCGCGGGCCTCAGCTCTCCGCCCGCGGCCGGGACGACGCGCAGCGAGTCCTGCCGCTGTCCGTCCATCAGGATCATCCCCTTCGAGCCCCAGGAGATGTCGGCGCCACCCTGCGCCTGGCAAACGACGGAGGGACTCCCCCCGAGGACCGGGACGCGGACGATTCGATTCTGGGCGACGAACGCGACGTCGCGGCTGTCGGGCGACCAGTAGAAGCGGCGGTATCCGGACGCGCCGACGATCGGGCGCGGCGTCGTCTCGTCCATGCGGCGGATCCACGCGCTCAGGTTGCCCGCCGAGTCCTCGGCGGAGAAGGCGAGGTAGACGCCGTCCGGAGAAAGGCGCGGCCAGTTCGACGACGAGGTGCCCGGCACCTGGAGGTTCGTCTGGAACCGGTAGGCGGGCGGCTTCCGGTTGGCGCGGCCCCAGAGCGCGAGCACCGCGGCGGTCGCCAGGACGACGGTGAGGACCGCGACGGCCCAGGGTATCGGCGAGTGACGGCGCGCGCCGTGCGCGCCGGACGCGGCGTGGGCGGCGGCCGTGGCCGCGGCGTTCGCGGCGGCGCTCCCCGGGACCGGCGTCTGCGGGCCGAACGCGCCGCTCGGCGTCGAGAACCCCGCCGTCTCCGCGATGCCGCGAAGCTGCAGCTTCACGTCGTGCGCGGTCTGGATCCGCTCTTCGGGATCCTTCGTGAGGCAATTCCGGATGAGGCGATCGAGCCCCTGCGGCACGGCGCCCGCGAACGCCGCGGAGGCCGAGCCCGACGGAATCTCCGGGATCGGCGCCGGCTCGCGCTCCAGGATCGCGGCGATCAGGGAGGCCTGACTCCGCCCGTCGAAGGCGCGCCGGCCCGTGGCCATCTCGTAGAGCACGCAGCCGAGCGCCCAGATGTCGCTTCGCGCGTCGGCTTCCTGGCCCTCGAGCTGCTCCGGCGACATGTACTGGAACGTTCCGAGGAGCGTCCCCTCCGCGGTGAGCGCCTTCCCCACCGTGGGCGAGTGGGTCAGCGTCCGCGCGGCGGCGCTCGAACCGGTGCCGGGACCGGCGAGGCCCGTCGCGCGCGCGAGGCCGAAGTCCATCAGCTTCGCGCCCGACTTCGTGAGCATGATGTTCCCCGGCTTCAGGTCCCGGTGGATCACCCCCGCCCGGTGCGCGCGGTCGAGCGCGTCGGCGACCTGACCTCCGATCCGGAGCATCTCCGCGGCGGAGAGGGCCCCGCGCCCGAGCCGCTCGGCGAGCGTGTCGCCCTCGATCAGCTCCATCACGAGGTACGCCGTGTCGCCTTCGGTCCCGACGTCGAAGAGGGTGCAGATGTTGGGGTGGTTCAGCGAGGAGACCGTCTTCGCCTCCCGCTCGAATCGGGCGCGAATCTCGGGCTGGGCCGAGAGGTGCTCGGGGAGGACCTTCACCGCCACGTCGCGGCCGAGCCGCGTGTCGCGCGCGCGATAGACCTCGCCCATGGCCCCCGCGCCGAGCGGGGCGAGCACCTCGTAGGACGACAGCTTGCTACCGGCGGCGAGCGGCATGGAGGCGGGATCCTACTGTCCCGCGCCGCACGCACGGGGTTCGATGCCGTCGCGCTCGC